>CAMDBK010000200.1 GCA_945889235.1 Chitinophaga pinensis | reverse complement strand
GCAAATGGTTTGCGCGAAGTAAGTAACCCTTCCGAAATTTTGCTTTCACAGCGCGATGATAATCTGAGCGGCATCAGCATCGCAGCCACCATGGAAGGAATGCGCTCCTTGCTGATAGAAATCCAGGCGTTAGTTAGTACAGCAGCTTACGGAACGCCTCAACGTTCTACCACCGGTTTTGACAGTAGAAGATTAAATATGTTGCTTGCTGTTTTAGAAAAACGTTGCGGTTTCAGGTTAGGAACTAAAGATGTTTTTTTAAATATTACCGGAGGAATAAAAGTGGATGACCCTGCAACTGACCTTGCCGTAATTTGCGCTGTACTTTCTTCCAATGAAGACATTGCCATTCCCGGAAATGTTTGTTTTGCAGCAGAGGTTGGTCTCTCCGGTGAAATCCGCCCCGTTACACGCATTGATGCACGAATTGCCGAAGCAGAAAAATTGGGTCTGGAAAAAATATTTATCTCGGCTTACAGCAAAGGAATTGATACGAAGAAACACAATATTGAAATTGTGAAAGTGAAAAAAGTGGAAGATGTTTTTTCGGCTTTATTCGGGTAAAACTAAAAATCCACAGTATAACCCTTGCTCACCGCTTGCTGTACTATCGCTTTTTTTACAATACCCAAAAACGTATTGTTGTAACGGAATAATTCCAGTTTTTCTTTTTTACGTTTCAGAAATTCCTCACGCTTCTGGCTCAGCATTTTAATAATGGTAATGTATTCCTGCCGGTCGTTTATTTTATCATCAATGTATGTTTTCAGCGCATCATCACTCATACCCTGCAACTTCGGTTCAAGAAATTTGCGGTCAATTTTTGAATAGTTAAGCGCTTGTTTCTTTGAAAGGTCAACCAAATCCCATGCAGCATTTTTGCCCTGATATAATGGTGTAGCTTTTAAAAAACTTCGGGCTTCAGTTTCCCAGTCACTAACGCTGCCGGTAAGTATATCTAAGCGGTCCTGCATTTCAAACCTGTCTTTGCCCTGTTCACCATAATATACATAGGTTGAATTGATAGCGCTGTTGGCTTCCACCAGCAAATCGTTATTGTAAGTTTTTTCAAATACAATGTTATTTCCTTTTGTTAAACTGATACTAAAATATTCTCCGTTGCCCACCTTTCCCAGATCTTGCCATTCAGCCTGATCGCGCGGACTGGTTATGTTCGGAAAGTAGAGCGAATATATTTTTATTCCCTTTTTTACGGCAGCTTCGGCAGCTTTTTGATAATTGTATCCATTACTCAAAGGTCCGTTTCCAACCAGAAAAATAAGTTTAACGGCATTGTCATCTTTTGACCAGCTCATTTGTTCCACCGTTTCTTTTATTGCATTGCCGAAATAAACTTTTCCTTTGGTAGCATTGTCTTTTATAATAAACATTTCGTTGGCTACAAAATCAATATCTGAAGTTAAATCAGATGCAATTCTTATGTATGCGTTTTCTTCCTTAAAGCTTGGTCGGCCAAGCAGCATAAGCCCAATACGATAATCAGGTTCTGGTTTCAGGCGTGAAATATCATTGTTTATTTCCCAGAAATTATTTCGCACCGATGAAAGCAAACCGGTAGTGCTGGAACTGATGTCAACAATAAATACAATATCTATGGGTGTTGATTTTTTTTCCTGAGAAGAAACGGAACCGGCAAAAAGCAAGACAAAAAATAAGCTACAGAAAAGTCTCGTCATAAATAATTGCCCGCCTGAATAATGAATAGAAGTTGTTTAAAGTTAAACTTTAATTTTTGTTATGGGATATTTTCCGCTATACTTCGTTGTCGTTTTTGCTGAGAGAAGCTCTGCTATCAGCTGCAAACTCCGCCTCGTCTATCGAAAAATATCCTCATAAAAATTCTGAAACCTTAACTTTAAAGAACTTCATTACAAAAATACGAAATCCATAAATGAATTTGATAACTAACTTTGCGGCATGGATGAAGCATTTGAAGCAGAATGGAATACTGTTGTTTCGCGGATTGAAAAACAGTTTGGTGAGGATATAGACTTGCAGGGAATATTATTTTTGGTTGGTGTGCAGGAACTGGGGCAGGGTAATCGTACATTCAGTAAAGACGAAAAACTGAATGTGATGCACATTGCCATCTGCACATTGTTGAGCCGCTATGGATATTATGATTATGAGGGAAACGATGAGGAGGGCTGGCCACACTGGAAGGCTACTGAAAAACTGCCATCTCTTAAGCCCGGCCAGCAACTGAGACTGATGAAAGAAGCATTGATAGAATATTTCAAGGATGAAGAGATATAAAACGGAAGCGTCCCGCAGTTCTGCGGGACGCTTCCGTTTTATGAAAATCTATTGATTAAGGTCTTACAATAACCTTTTCCACTTCTTCACTTGCTTTCAATTCAACATAGCCTTCAGGGTCACCATCAACATATACTTTCAGAATGCCGGGGTTTGCAAATTGAAAATGCGCAGTTCCATCTGTAAGTGTAGTTTTTACACAGTCTATAATGCATAGTGGGTTTTCAGTATCATCACACCACAGGCGAACATCTGCACCAACAATTGGCGCTTCCAATGAATCCTGAACAATAACCAGCACTTTGCAGGTCCTGTCTTTTTTGCAGGAGTAAAAACCAAAACTGATTATTCCGGTAAACAGGATAAGGCTTAAAATTGCTCTGAACTTCATTAGTATCTGAATTTTAATAATTAATATTGTATGCTGTTTCTGATTAAGCGAAACAAAATTAATAAAAAATAAATACGATGTTAAAATCTTTTATTTCTGCGGTGGTTTCGTTAGTGCTGTTTTCTCCTGTTTTTGGGCAGAGCAGTAAAGAACCCGTTGTTCAGATTTCAACAAATTATGGTGTTATTAAAGTAAAACTGTACAACGAAACGCCCATTCACCGCGATAATTTTATAAAAATGGTGAAAGCGGAAAAATATGATAAAAGCGATTTTCACCGTGTAATTAATACGTTTATGATTCAGGGCGGTGAAATTGAAGGAGGTGCAAGTATGAAAACTCTTCCTGCCGAAATTGTTGCGGGTAAATATCATAAGCGCGGAGCCTTAGCGGCAGCACGTGAAGACGAGTTGGTTAATCCTGAAAAACAATCTTCTCCTTCTGAGTTTTATATTGTGGTTGGAAGAACGTATCCGTATGAACTCATAGACAAAATTGGCGACCGTACAGGATATAAGTTCAGCGAAGAACAGAAACAAGTTTATTCTACAAAGGGCGGCACGCCTCATTTGGATGGCGGTTATACTGTTTTTGGTGAAGTTATTGAAGGTATGGATGTAGTTGATAAAATAGCTTCGTCACCGGTAAACGGAGAAACTCCGCTGGAAATGATTACTATGAAAATGAAAGTTGTAGAATAATCTATATGAGTTACCGCATTTCATCTTTTGAAGAATACAAAAGCGAATACAAGAAAAGTGTAGAATCTCCGGAGCAATTCTGGGCTGAAAAAGCTGAAAATTTTTTATGGAGAAAAAAGTGGGATAAAGTTCTGGAATGGAATTTCACTGAGCCCGATGTAAAATGGTTTATTGGCGGCAAACTCAATATCACTGAAAATTGCCTTGACCGTCATTTAGCTGAGCGAGGAGAGCAAGCTGCGATTATCTGGGAACCTAATAATCCGAATGAAGCAGGCAGAAAAATTTCTTATAAAGAATTGCATGAAGAAGTTTGCCGCTTTGCCAATGTTTTAAAAAATAACGGAGCAAAAAAAAGCGACCGTATTTGTATTTATATGCCGATGGTTCCCGAACTGGCAATTGCAGTTTTGGCTTGTGCAAGAATCGGAGCAATTCATTCGGTGGTGTTTGGCGGTTTTTCTTTTCAGTCGCTGGCCGACAGAATCCATGATGCGGATTGTACACTTGTTTTAACCGCTGATGGCGCATACCGCGGAGCAAAAGATATTCCGCTGAAAGCGGTGGTTGATGAAGCTTTGCAAACCTGCCCTTCTGTAAAAAAAGTAATTACACTAAAGCGAACAGGCATTGAAGTGAAGATGCAAAGTGGAAGAGATGTTTGGTGGCACGATGAAATTGAAAAAGTAAACCTTCAAGGTTTTCAAAACCTTGAAGGTTTGAAAGCAGAAGAAATGGATTCAGAGGATGCGCTATTTATTCTCTATACTTCCGGCTCTACAGGAAAACCAAAAGGCGTAGTGCATTCATCAGGTGGTTACATGGTTTATACCGCGTATACTTTTCAGAATGTTTTTCAATATAAAACGGGTGATATTTTTTGGTGCACTGCTGATGTGGGTTGGGTAACAGGCCACAGTTATTTGATTTATGGTCCTTTATTAAGCGGTGCTACAACATTAATGTTCGAAGGAATTCCAACCTTTCCCGATGCCGGAAGATTCTGGAGTGTGATTGACAAACACAAGGTGAATATTTTTTACACAGCGCCAACTGCAATCCGTTCGCTTGAGGCTATGGGATTGGATTTTGTGAAGCCTTACAAATTAGATTCATTGCGTGTTTTAGGAACTGTTGGCGAACCCATCAATGAAGAAGCATGGCACTGGTATGATGAAAATATCGGAAAGAAAAAATGTCCGATTGTAGATACCTGGTGGCAGACCGAAACAGGAGGAATAATGATTTCACCGCTTGCAGGAATTACCAAAACAAAACCATCGTTTGCTACACTTCCGCTTCCCGGTGTTCAATTAGTTTTATTGGATGAGAAAGGAAATGTAGTGCAAGGAAATAATGTGGAAGGAAGGTTATGTATAAAATTCCCCTGGCCGTCTATCATCCGTACTACTTACGGAAATCATGCGCGCTGTAAAGAAGCATATTTTTCACAGTTCAGTGGATATTATTTTACTGGTGACGGATGTAAAAGAGATGAAAACGGTTACTACAGAATTACCGGCCGTGTGGATGATGTTATAAAAGTTTCAGGTCATTTGCTTGGAACAGCAGAAATTGAAAATGCCATTAATCAGCATCCTGATATTGTTGAAAGTGCAGTAGTTGGTTTTCCCCACGATATCAAAGGCTGGGGAATTTATGCATATGTAATTCCTGAGCGTGAAAGAGCGGATACAGAAGAACTGAAAAAAGAAATTATTGCAACTGTAAATAAATTCATGGGACCAATTGCCAAACCCGACAAAATACAAGTGGTGAAAGGCTTACCAAAAACCCGCAGCGGAAAAATAATGCGCAGGATTTTGAGAAAAATTGCAGAAGGTGATGTTTCCAATCTTGGCGATACTTCAACGCTGCTTGACCCTGCGGTAGTGGATGAAATAAAATCAGGCGCTGTTTAAATAATCTCTATTTTCGGCAAGCTAAAAATTACCTGTTGCTAACCCTCGACCAGATAAAAAGCCCTATTGCCGCTGAAATGGATTCATTTGAATCGCATTTCCGCGATTCCATGAAGAGCAAAGTTCCGCTGCTTGATAAAATTACGCACTACATTGTTAAGCGAAAAGGAAAGCAAATGCGTCCCATGTTTGTTTTTCTTTCGGCAGGTATGTGCGGTGGAATAAACGAATCAACGTTTCGTGCTGCAACATTGATTGAACTGTTGCATACAGCAACTCTGGTGCATGATGATGTGGTGGATGATTCAAATGAACGCAGAGGATTTTTTTCTGTTAATGCTCTCTGGAAAAATAAAATTGCAGTGCTCGTTGGTGATTATTTGCTTTCGCGTGGATTACTTCTTTCGGTTGAAAATAAAGAACACCGTTTATTGGGAATTGTAACCAATTCGGTTCGTGAAATGAGTGAAGGAGAATTGTTGCAAATTGAGAAAGCGCGCAAACTTGATATTGATGAATCGGTTTACTTTGAAATCATCAGACA
>CAMDBK010000199.1 GCA_945889235.1 Chitinophaga pinensis | reverse complement strand
TTCCCTCGAATTAATTCCTGAAAAAACTCTTTGTACTCCCAGTCTTCTCCGAAAAAACATCGGTCGTATGAAAAAATAGCTTTTTGATTTATCAGTATGCAAACCGCAATCAAAAAACTTAACAGAAATTTTGTGAAGCGATACGTTTTTATTTTTTCAAATACCCATCCCATGGGAAGAGTAAACAGTGCAGTGTATTCAGCAAAATTGCGGCAGCCGTAACCACAACCAAAAGTAACGGCATGCCATGAGGCAGAAAAATAAACCACCAGACAAAACGCAACTAAAATGCTCAGCCCGTTTTTTACTTTTTTAAAAATCATAATCAACAATGTAAAAACTATAATCAGGTAAATTGGATTGTAAGGCAATAATCCATTGTTGGGTGAGAAAAGCAGTTTCATTAATTGAGGCGATTTCCAGTATAAGAAACTTTCGTTTCCGTAAGAATAATAAATCCAGTTTCCACTTACATATTTCCAGTAAAGAAATTGCGGAATAAATGTAATTGCAGTTGCAGCAAGAAGAATAATAATATACTTTGGCTTTAAAAATAGTTGCAGTCGCAGCCAAAATGAGTTCAGTGAATTGCAGTCAATAAATGCAGCAGCAATAAGGAAAATTACATTAAGCGGCCGGATAAGAATAACAAGAGCTGCCACAAAACTCCAACTTATAATTTGGATGATTTTATGTTCTTTGGTTTCATTCGTTATAACTTTTGTGAGGTAAAGAAATGCACTGAACAATGCGAAGGAATATACATGTGAGTGACCATTTCCGTAAACCGAATAAAAATAAAGATTGGTTCCAAAAAAGATGCAAAGCGTTGTAAGTGCTGAAATGCGAGTTGTGAAATAAAACCGTAAAAACTTAAAAAGAAACAGCAGCCCCAGAAAACAATAAAATGCAGCGGCAAATGCAGGCACCTTCTGGTACAAGCCCGCAAATCCTTCGTACTGCGAACCTGACGAATTTGAAAGCGCATGTACGATTAAAAAAACCGGTGCCTGAAGTATGGCTACACCACAGGTGTATTTTGTAAATAATTTGTTTTTTACAGTATTGATTTTGAATCCATCGCCACATAAGCTGTCAATTTTTTCAGGAAATTTTTCTGCATCAAAATCATAAATAAATAAAGCAGGCAGATAAACATAGTAACCTGCAGGGTCGGCCCACAAATCACTGCGCCAGGTAAACTCAGGATTGTATTGATGACGATAGTTTACCAGTAAAAATAAGCCTGCACATACTAACAAGGGCAGCACAAATTTTTTAATATAACTCATGGAAGAAGGCGGGTTGTTATGTTGTAAGGCAACTTATTTATTCAGCGAACAAAGATTGACAAAAAGCAGGTTACCCGCAAATACTGAATCTCATTTAAACCAATTTATTTTGATAAAAAATATTTTTTCATATCATTGTGAAACAAACCTTAACAGATAATTTATGAAAAACATCTTTACTCTTTGTCTTTTCTTGTTTTGTTTCAGCGCCTATGCGCAGCGCACAATTACCGGTGTTGTAAAAGATGATAAAACCGGAGAAACTATGCCCGGGGTAAGCATTACTGTGCATGGAAGCACAGCAGGTGCTATTTCCGACATTGATGGAAAATACAGTCTTGTTGTTCCCGAAGAAGCCAAAAAACTCATTTTTAAATTTGTGGGATTTAAGGATACTGAAGTTGAAATTGGTGAAAACACAAAAATAGATTTGAGACTAAAACAGGTAACCATTGATTTAAATCCCGTTGTAATCAGCGCTTCGCGTAAAGAAGAAAGAGTTATGTCGGCACCGGCAGCTGTAGCAGTTATTACTGCCAAAGAAATAAACAGCAGAATTTACACCAACCCTTCCGAATATGTTTCAGGTGTTTCGGGAGTAGATATCATCCGCACCGGCATTGCAACTAACAATGTGGTAACGCGTGGTTTCAATGATATTTTTTCCACTTCACTGTTAACGCTGATGGATTACCGCATTGCTTCTATTCCTTCATTGCGGGTGAATGTGAGTATTCTGGTGCCTGTAAATAGTCAGGACATTGAGCGGGTTGAGGTGCTGAAAGGACCTGCTTCCGCCATGTACGGACCCAACAGTGCAAACGGGGTGGTGCATTACATTACACGCTCTCCGCTTGACATTGAGAAAGATGCCGAAACTAACGTAAATCTTACGTTTGGCGAGCGTGATATTTTTGGAGGGCATTTTCGTTCGGCAGTTAAATTGAAAAAAGCTACTGAAAAATCACCGCTGCAAATTGGCTTTAAGTTGTCAGGAAATTTTGTGCAGGGCCACGACTGGAAATACAAAGACCCCAGTGAACCCGATAGTGCCATTTTTGGAAAACAAACTACTAACGGGCGTGTTCCTTATTATGCAAATGGACAGGAAGTTCCTTCTGATTCAATTGCTGCAGGCGCAAAAGGTGATTTGGTTGCCAACGCAAGAAATAATTTTTTGCGTAACTATAGCACTGATGCACGGCTTGATTTTCGTTTCAGTCCTAAAACTGAATTTATTTTGTCAGGCGGTTTTAGTTCCGCAACAGGAATTGAGATGACAGGACTTGGCGCAGCGCAGGTAAAAGACTGGACCTACTGGTATACACAAGCACGCTTCCGTCACAAAAATCTTTTTATTCAGGCATATATGAACAGCAGCAATGCAGGCGGAACGTACCTGCTGCGTTCAGCTGATTATATTGTTGACAAAAGTAAATTCTATGTAGGCCAGGTTCAGCATAGCTACTCGTTTGGCGAAAAACTACGTTTTATTTATGGCGCTGATATTCTGGTTACCAACCCCGATACAAAAGGTACCATAAACGGGCGCTACGAAGACAAAGACAACTTTGTAGAATACGGAGCCTATGTTCAGGGCGAGTGGAATATTTCCAGGTATTTCAAATTTGTTGCTTCGGGCAGGGTAGATAAAAACAGTTTTGTTGATAATCCTTTTATTTCACCGCGCGCTGCGCTGGTAATAAAACCTAATGCAGCAAACAATTTCCGTATCTCCTTCAACCGGGCCTTTTCTTCACCAACGGCACTCAATACCTCGCTGGATGTACTTAATACAAAAGATGCTTTCGGCTATACTTCAGTTCCCGGAATTGATTTTGGAATTGATGGTCGCGGAATAGGAAACCGCAACGGATTTATTTTCAGTCACGATACGTATGGAATGCTTCAATACCGTTCGCCATTTAATAATTACTGGAATCCCAATGGTGGAGTTGGTGATTATATAAGCCTTAATAATTCATCATTTAATAATTCAGCACTTGGTCCGGTGGGGCAGATTGTTGCTGCAAACATGGTTGCACAAGGTGTTCCTGCGGGACTGGCAACTGCTATTGCCAGCGAAATAATTGCACCCAATCCCAACAACCCTTCTATTGGAAATAACCTGATAATGCTTGACCTCGATAAGGAGGTCTTTCTTCCTCAGAATGCAATGCAACCAAGCGATGTAAAAGACATACCGAAGGTAAAAAACCAAAGTACCATTACCTATGAAATCGGTTACAGCGGAATAATTATGCAACGCCTTGCACTTACCATTGATGCTTACCGCAGTGATATTTCTGATTTTGTAAGCGGCCTTAAATTGCAAACGCCCAACGTGTTTATGAATTACAATGATTTGATTCCTGTTATTCAGCAAAACATTGACAGCTCAAGTACCCCAAGCCTTGCCAACTTAATTACCTTTGTGTTTGACAGTCCTTCCAATGGCGGAAACGGAAACGGAACCGGTGCCGATGAACTGGCTAAACTTGTTTCGGGTGTTCCTATCGGAACGGTTTCACCAACGGTGGGAACTGACCCTGCCCTGATGCTTACCTTCGGAAACTTTGGCCGTATCACTGTTTATGGTTTTGATATTGGCGCGAAATATTACCTGACCGAAAATTTAAGATTGGGTGCCACCTATTCGTTCGTAAATAAAAACGAGTTTCAGACGGAAGGATATGTTATTCCTTTAAATGCCCCCAGGCATAAAGTCAACCTCTCCATTCAATACGACTGGAAAAAAACAGGACTTGACCTTGGTTTGCGTTATCGCTGGCAGGATTCATTTCCCGGAAACTCGGGTGTATATGTTGGTAATGTAAATGCCATTAACCAGATTGATGCAACGGCTACCTATACACTTCCTTTCCTGAAAGCAATGAAACTGAATGTTACGGTAACCAATATTCTAAATAACAATATACGCGAGTTTGTGGGTGCGCCTTATATGGGAAGGCTTACCATGGGAAGGGTGAGTTATACGTTTTAGGATTAAGATTTTTATCAGGTGGTTGCCTTTGGCAACAATCTCTTTTTTATTTATTTTTGTGTTAAATAATAGCATCATGCCCCGCAAAAAAGTTCAAAGCAAAATAACTAAAAGTCCCGGTCCGCTTTCAGTTGCTGAACCGGCAGTTGCATATATTGCAGCAAAAGGGAAAAAGCAAAAAACTTTAAAGCCACTTACTGATGCTGATTGGGTGCGGCCCGGCAGACCTGCAACTGATGAAGAAATGGAAAAACTGGCAGAAGAAATGATGAAGGAAACGGAATGGTTCACCACCGATGAAATCAGGCTACACGCAAAGGAATGGCGGAAGAAAAAATTAGGGTAAACTGGAGTAAGAGAGCCAATAATTCGTTGCAAAGCATTTACAACTTTGTTGCCGATGATTCTATTCAAAATGCGGACAGACTTATTGACCGAATGACAAATTTTGGATACTCGCTCAATAATTTCCCTGACAAATATCCTCCCTGCCGATTTAAACAATTTGCCAAACGTAATCTGCGTTGCGCAACCTTTGAACACAATTACATTCTTGTTTATAAAATAGTAAAAAGCGAATTACTTATTTATACTGTTGCACACACCAAACGCCTGAAATAAGGGTGAGTTATACGTTTTAAAAAATTTCGCGCTTCGCGCAATTAAGACAATTGAAAAAACGGAAACTTATAATCCGAATCGCGCAGAGCGCAAGCCACTTTTTTGCGCGGGGTAGCAGAGTTTTTTGTTGGGCGGTTTAAAAAGAGCTAACGGTTGAGGGCTTGTTGCAGGCGGGGCTTAAATGCACTCACCTGTCGCCAAGCACCAAAGGTAATAGAAAGTGATAGCGGTTGAAGTTCCTGTGTCAGCCCCGCTTGCAACAAGGCCATGTTAGCGGTAGTTTTTCTGTCAGTTCTCAGGATATTTTGCATATGCCAATTCGTCTATTTCCTTTTCCGAAAGTCCTTGTTTTCTAAGTTGTCCGCAGTAGGTTGCACGAAGTCCTGCTATATCGTCAAACGGATGGGTTTTTAGAATGCTTTTATGTTCTTCATTTTCCTTTTGTCTCCAAGTGTCGTTAAGTTGTCCAAGTAACTCTTCTTGTTTTTCAAACATTATTCGTCTGCAATCTTTGTCTTCAATTCTGTTCTTTAGTTCATAGTCGCAAGACATAGAAAAAGTCACATTCGCAAAAATCCAGTAAAGTAAGTCGTCTAACTTGTCTGTTGTTTTTCGGTCAAGCTCTTGTCCACGTTCAACAACTACATAATGCAAAAGCCCAAGATTGTCTACCTCAATATGTGGATGTCCATAATCTTTCGAGTAGCCATAAGTTGGCAATAATTTACTCGAGGCATTTATTTTATTTGCCAACTCCTGAACTTGTTTCTCTATGTCGTAAAGTGAATTTTTTGTCATTTAAATTGACTTTATTGTTCGGTGTTTGTGTCGTCCAATGAGGCATAACGTTTGAGGGCTTGGCGAAGTGCGGGGTTCAAAGCGCTGTCGTGTCGCAAGACACGGCAGTTGCAAAGAACACCGCACGGTGAGCATAGCACTGCCGCCCGCATTTTCGCC
>CAMDBK010000198.1 GCA_945889235.1 Chitinophaga pinensis | reverse complement strand
TCAGGGCAATGTTATTTTGTGGGATACTTCCGGCACACTTGTTCGTGAATTTAAAGGCCACAGCACCAAGGTAACCCACATTTCATTTGATAAAACAGGAAATAAAATTGCCGCTTCATATGGGTATGGTGTGGTATATATCTGGGGTACTACTACCGGAAATAAATTCCGCAGCACCGCTCCGCTGGTAAATAAAGGAACTCTTTCAACCGCTATTAATTTTTCGGCATTTACAGCTGACGGGCAATTTATTTATTACGGTGGCGGAACTTCGTATCTCTGCAAAGCGTTGGTAGCCCAACCCGATTCAGTGGCAGTTGTTTTACATGAATTCGGAACAAGCTCCATTACCTGCGGCATGCAAACGCCCGACCGCAAATACCTTGCTTTTAGTGTGGACAACACCATAAAAATTATGGACATGAAAAGCGACCGCATTATTAAGGAAATAAAAATTGAGGATTGTAAAATCACTTCGTTCTGTTTTACCAGTGATGGAAAAAAAGTAGCACTGTGGTGTGATGACGGCAAAATAAAAATTGTAGATTACGGTTACGGAAAAGAAATTCTGGGCTTTGATGCAGGCGGTGGTCCAAACTCATTCAGCAATATGGCTTTTTCAAAAGACGATATGTTTTTGGTTAGCGGAAGCGACCGCTACAATGTGAATGTGTGGGATGCTGCAACGGGTGAAAAGAAACACACTATTAACCTTCACACGGGTAAAACGCTGGCAGTAAATTTTCTTACCGGCACAGAATTCAAGCTGCTTACCGGAAGCTACGATAAGAAAATACATCTCTGGAAATTTGATAAAAAGCCTGAGCCGCCCAAAGAAATTGATTCCAACAAAGAAGCGCAGGATCGTGTTGACCTTGGTCGCAAATTAGAAGCTCAGAAAAAATTTAACGAGCAGGAAACTGTAAAAGCTAAAAATGTTGCGCCACCCGATCCTAAGGTTTATAAAATGCCCAAAGAATGGGTTGGACGCAGAGTATTACCTGTTGATTCCACCACCAATAAAATGACCTTTAGCAATGGTAACCTTACCATACGTGTGTGGGACGATAAAATTCTGGATGGGGACATTGTTTCCATTTATGTGAACGATAGTTGTGTGGTTTGTAATTACGAGTTGAAAGCAAACCCGCGCGAGGTTAAATTGCATTTTGAAAAAGGAACTACCTGTTATCTGTTATTGCATGCCCATAATCTGGGAACCATTTCACCAAACACTGCCAACCTTTCTGTTACAGACGGCATTACACAAAGTAAGATTGAATTGAAGAGCACCATGTATGAAAGCGCGGTGGCCAAGATTGTTATTAAGTAGGTATTCGTCACCCTGAACTTGTTTCAGGGTCTTATTAGTGAGATGCTGAAACAAGTTCAGCATGAGGTTTTATATCATAAACCTCTTCACTGTTTCCTGCAATTCATGAAACACCAGCGCATTTCCTGCTACAATCTCTTTTCCGAAGATATAATTATCACCTCCCGAGAAGTCGGCAACCTTACCGCCTGCACGCTGCACTAAAAATGCACCGGCTGCCACATCCCAGGGAGCAAGGCTGTATTCATAAAAGCCATCGAAGCGGCCGCAGGCTAAATAAGCTAAATCAGTTGCAGCAGAGCCGGGACGCCTTAAGCCGTGTGAGTGCTGCATAAAGTGTTTGAACAGTTCCATGTATTGGTTCATCTTCCCGTAATCATAATAAGGAAAGCCGGTACCTAATAATGAGTCTTTCAGGGTTGGGGTAGCGGAAACGGTAATTTTGTTTCCGTTTAGAAAAGCATCACTGTCTTTCCAGGCATAGAAACATTCGTTCTGATTTATTTCGTAGATAACGCCAAGCACCGTTTTGTCGCCTTCCGTAAGTGCTATACTAATAGCATAGCACGGAAAGCCATGTATAAAATTGGTGGTGCCATCCAGCGGGTCAACAATCCAGTTGTAGCGCTCGCCTTTTTTGTCACTGGTGCCTTCTTCGGCTATAAAACCGGCTTCGGGCAAAAGGGCTGCAAGGGCGGTTACTAATTTTTGTTCTGAGGTTTTGTCTACATACGACACAAAGTTATTGTGGCCTTTTACTTCTATGGTTGAGGTTTTAAACTTCTTGGCTTCTTCTCTTATAAATGCTCCTGTTTCTTTGGCACGGGCGCAGACCTGGAGGCAGAGGTGTTGGTAGTTCATATATAGCTATTGAAAAATGAGTTCAATGCTAATCAAAATTCATCTATAAAAACCCCTTGTTGGGCATACAAAACGCCCTCATTCACAAAAAAGTTATGTCGTTTATCGATACATTATTGTCGATAATCGAATAAAGTTCTTTCCAAAATAAGCCTAATTCGGAAATAGGTTAAAGCCCTTTATTTACAAGTATTTTAGTATATTATAGTGATTGTCGGATGTTCAAAAAATACAACTTCTTATACCACATAAGATGAAAACGAGTGCACATTTGTCCCAGAATTTACAAACACAGAATTTTAAAAACGAACCCCGAACAATTAACCTGAATAATTTAAACCAACAAAAACCTAAAATCATGAGTATCTTAAAATCATTTAAAAAACTAAAAGCTGAAAAAAAGAAAATTGTAGTAGTAACTTCTTACGACTACTGGAGTGCAAAAATCCTTAGCGAAACCGAAGTTGACGGAATCCTTGTTGGAGACTGTTCATCAATGGTGATGCACGGATTTGACACCACTCTTAACTCAGATGTTGAAACCATAGCAATGCACCTGCGTGCAGTTGTTAAAGGCGCCAACAATAAATTTATTATCGCTGCCCTGCCATTCATGGCAAACCGCAAAGGCATTGAGAAAGCTATGGACAACGTAGAAATTCTTATGAAAGCCGGAGCAAAAGCAGTAAAAATTGAAGGGGTTGATGGCAATGAAAAGCTAATCGCTCATCTTACGCAGTCGGGCATACCTGTAGTAGGACACATTGGTCTCACCCCTTCACATCATCAAGCGCTTGGAGGATTTAAAGTGCAAGGCAAAACCGAAGAAGAAGAAGCTAAAATTGTAGCCGATGCAATTAAATTGCAAGAACTGGGATGCTTCTCGGTAGTGCTGGAAGCGGTTCCTTCACATGTAGGAGCAGCAGTTAGAGACGCCATTGAAATACCTGTAATAGGTGTAGGCGCAGGGTTAGAGTGTGACGGACAAGCATTGGTTCTGCATGATATGCTGGGCTTCTGCACCGACTTCAAACCAAAATTTGTGCGCACCTACATGTATGGCGCAGAATTAATCAAAGAAGCAGTGAACGCTTTCGCAAGCGATGTTCGCACCGAACAGTTCCCTGCCGAAAAAGAATGTTATGCCCCTGCTAAACAAACAGTTTTGGCTCCTGAGAAGAAACTGAGAATAGCAGCGTAACCAACAGAAGGAAGGAGCGCAACCCCGCTCTTACTAAAGAAAGCCGAAGCCCCGGAAGGCTTCAAACCTAAAAAGAAACCCCGTAAGGTTTCACAACAAAAGAAGAAGCCCCGTAAGGCTTCAAACAAAAGAAGAGGAGCCAACCCGCTCCGAAAACAAAAAGAAGTCCCGTAAGACTTCAAACCTAAAACCGAAACCCCGTAAGGTTTCAAAAACAAAAGAAGAAGCCCCGTAAGGCTTCAAACAAAAGAGGGTCTCGCCTCAGGCGAGACAAAAAACAAAAAGTGTCGGGCTTCAAATCCCGTAAGATCTGAAACCCGACACTTTTAAAAACTTTAAACATTGAACATTAAACTTTGAACTAAACCAAAAAAACCTAAACAAAATGAATACAACAATGTCACACCTAAGAGTAGTAAAATCAGCAACAGAAGTTCTGAACTACAACGCAACTTTAGCAAACAACGCTAACAACAACAACGAAGCTGTAAACAGCGATATGGACTGGTACGCCATGTTCCGCACCAGCATTACCGAAGCGGTTGATGAAAAACCTTACCGCGAAATGTTTGAGCAATTCCAGAGCAATCCGTCAACATCGGTTCGCACCCTGGTTGCCATGTTACTAATGAAAGAAAGCTTTGGCTGGGGCGATACCCAACTCTTCAACGAAAGCCGTTTTGATATAAAAGTTCGTTACGCACTGTGCATGAACAATGCCGGTAACGAAGCTCCTTCAATCTTTGTATACAATCACTTCCGCAGAATGCTGAATGAATATGAAAAAGCTACAGGCCGCAACCTGATAAGCGAAACAATTACAAAAATAACTACCGAAGGCAGCCCTGTCTTTAAAGTAGGCGAAAACCGCCTGATGCTGTGGGCTCGCCAGGTAGCATAACATATTTGGTTTGGGTGGTGTTCACAATCGGCCGGTCCTCGCAAGACCGGCTGTTTGCATTTAATAAACCGTCATTGCGAGCGTAGCGATGCAATCTCATAAAAAGAATCAGTAGTTTAATCTGGAGATTGCTTCGTCCGCCTCAGGCGGACTCGCAATGACGTACAACTTCATCCGCAAAAAGCTCAGCAGCACCCGGGCAAGTACGAAACCACAACTCAGGCTCTATCAATTCCAATTCCGAAACACAGAGTTTGTTTTCATTATCCCAGATTACATCAACCCGCGCATAAACCGGAACGGGATTGCAGGCAGCAACAGTTTTTTCTGCGAATGTAATTTCTTCAGCAGTGGGTGAGTAGTCATGCACCGAACCACCAAAATCATCCTGTACACGGTAATCTCCTTGCTTTGCTTTTTTCAAAACCGCATGACTGAACTTGCCGCCAAACAGCATAAAAGCGATTTCGCCTTTTGTAATAATGTTATTCTGAAACTCTTGTAACAACATAGATTCAGATTGAATTAGTTCTCTGAAAATTGATTCATATTCGGAAATATTGTTTTCGTTCAAACGGTAGGTGTGTCTTGCAGCACCTGATATGGCGGGTTTTATTACCAACTCTTTCCAGCCTGTAGATTTTACAATTGTTGCAAGATTGCGTTCCTCACCTGGCTCAATAAAAACAGTGTGCGGAATGCGAATGCCTTTCAACGCTAAATCGCTGAGGTAATGCTTATCCATGTTCCAAAGAATGGTGTTCAATGGATTTATCAATTTAGTTTGTGTGCTTACTTTTTTCAACCACGCAGAAAATTCATCAAAGCGGTTAAAATAATCCCAGGTTGTCCGGAAAATGATGTAGCGTGTCTGTTTCCAGTTAAAATCAGGATTGTCCCAGTTAGTGCGGGTTACGCGCAAACCTTTCTTCTCCAGCGCTTGTTTCAACAGCACATCTTCATGCAACACATTTTGTATGTAATCAGTAATGTGTTGAGGATTTACATACCTTGAATCGGTAAGTAAAGTAACATCGTAAGTGTGCATTGTTACAATTGCTTCAGTTCTGCTTTTATTTTTTCAATTGCTGCCTGTGAAGGCAATGTCTGAAGCTGTCCTGCCATTTTTATAAATGTTTCACTATAGGCAATTGATGATGTGCTGCCTTCTACCTGACTTCCTGCAAGTTTTACCAGCTTAGCCATTTCATCTTTTGCAGTACGCACCGCCTGCCATGTTGAATCATTCAGGTAAATCTGTTGCGAGAAATTATGTTCAAACTCTTCGCGTATATTTTTAAGTAACTCACGCTGAATATCAATTGCGTTCATTCCACTGCGGTGATTACGCATAATAAGACTGTCAGGATTGATGCGTTCAAGGTAAAGTGTAATGCGCTCACAGGCCTGTAATTTCAGGGGAAGAATGATTTTCTGATTTTCAATTTTTAACAGGCCTTGTGTGTTATTTTCTTTTGCAACAGGTTGTGCTTTGCTTTTTATATCGTCTAAAAAAAGCCGGATAAGTGTATAGGCAGTAATAAATACTACAAGAGAGGGGATAAGGTATTTAAGTGTTTCAAGTAGTTCGTTCATAAAAAATGTTTAGGAAGCA
>CAMDBK010000197.1 GCA_945889235.1 Chitinophaga pinensis | reverse complement strand
CTTTAACTACGAGAGAAAAAAATAAATCTGAATCTATTATTGATTCAAAGCTATTGAGTGAACGGTATAGTGAATTAGCCCAAAAGAATAAATTTATTTGTATTCAGCTATTACATCCTGAAAAATCTGAAATAGAAAATGAATATTATGATTTTAATTTAAAAGAACTTCTTGTCGGCTTAGATACATTGAATAATTACCTGACTTTTGATTTAATGTCTTTCTACAAAGATTCTTTAGGAATTAATTCAGCTAATGCTGCTGATTATTTCTGGAAGATAGATGGTCACCACAACTCCAAAGGATACGAGGCAATGGGTAAAGGAGTTTTTTCATTTATAAAACCTGTTGTAATAAGAAAAATAAATGAAAATAATCATAGAAAAAGTTATTAATAAAATGTTCAGAACCTGCTGAACTCACTCTTTCTTATCATTTATTCATAAAATACAAATGTTTTTCCTTCTCTAAATTATACATTGGTTTTTCTGCAAGTATTTCAAAAAAATCAATTGGGAAAATATAATCATCCCATGATTCAATCTTTCCAATGTTGAACAAGTTTTGAAAATCATTAGAAATTGTCAGCTGCTCAAAGCCTGATAATTTTACTTCAGGAATTTTTACAAAATGAAGGATATAGCCTTTCTTACGGATAATACTCAGAACATCATTCAAGTCTGCAATTTGGTAATGATATGCCGAATTAATCTGTTCACAGATTGTGTTTATGCGAACTTGTTCCCATTCATCAGAAACCTCTCTCCTGAAAAGATCTTTTATATATATCATACCTCCCGGCTTTAACACTTCCCAAACTGCTTCAATCACTTTTTTCTTATTATTAGAGTGCCCGAATGATTCCAGAAAATAAACTCTATCAAAAGAATTATGTTCATATAATGAGTCTACCAAATGATAGTCTCCTTGTGTAACTGTTATGTTTTTTTTAAAATTTGATACTGCAATTTTTTCATTTGCCATTTTAGCTTGGGTGGTTGAAATAGTGCATGCATCAATACTTATTTTCGGAAGTTGTTTGGCAAAAAACAAAGCGGGACCAGCAACTCCACAACCTGCATCAAGTAATTTCATTCCGTCAGTAAAACGTGCATTTTTTATTGTATAATTAAGATACTCATCAACATCTTTTGTTCTAAAAGCCTGAATGATCTCACCATATACTTTCAAAAATTTATCAGTATTTTCATCGTAATATTTCCTAACTAAATCAGGGGTTGTTGTTGAAAAAGGTTTAAGTTCATTTCCTTTGCTAGTACGAGAAAAAATAATTGCTATTATTAAAACAGAAGAAAGAATAACAAAGACTGAAACCAATATCCACTCCATAGTTACCAATGTTATTTCACAATTCTGAAAGAGCCAATATATAATTCGTCCAATCCGCTTGCAAAAAAACTTGCAATAGCTTCACGCGGAGTGCATACAATAGGCTCATGGCTATGATTAAAGCTTGTATTTAAAACGGCTCCAACACCTATTTTTTTCTTTATCTCACAAAGCAACTGATAATAAAGACTGTGTTGTTTTTCATTTACAGTCTGAACTCGACATGTTCCATCGGTATGGGTAACTCCGGCTAGTGCCTTTTTCCATTCAGGTTTAATTTCAAAAACCTTGGTCATAAATGGTGCTTCTTTACATTTAGCTTCAAAATAAGTATGAAAATCTTCTTGCAATACGCTCGCTCCAAAAGGTCTGTAACCTTCACGGAATTTTATTTTTTGGTTGATGCTATTTTTTATTCCCTGTACTGATGGGTGGGCTAGAATACTTCTGCTCCCCAAAGCACGCGGGCCAAACTCCATCTTGCCCTGAAACCATCCAATGACTTTTTCATTGGCTAATGATATTGATGCACATTCAGCAATATTATCAATCTTTGAATATTGAACAGAACAATTTTTAAGAATTGATTCAATTTCATCATTACTAAAACCATTGCCAAAAAAAGTGTGCTTTTGCTGTTCATTAGGAATAATTGTTCCTTGCTTTATTGCTGCAAGATAGCAAGCTCCTAAAGAAATTCCTGCATCATTAGCAGCAGGCTGAATAAATAGTTCATCCACTTCTTCTAACGACTCAATCTTCTTATTAGCTGAACAATTCAATGCTACTCCGCCTGCAAAGCATACATTTCTAATTCCCGATTTTTTAATGTATTTTTTCACAAGGTGTATAAGAATCTTTTCTAATTGAAATTGTGTTGCAGCTGCCAGATCTTTGTAATCCTGTGAAATTGAATCTTCTTTTCTTCGGTTTAATCTTAATTTATTTAGAAATTCTTGATTGAAAAGCATTTCATGTCTTGAAGGTGAGGATTGCCCTGGCTTAACTTCAGCTAAATATTCTGTGTGAAGTAAATAATCTTCTTCACTTATATTCAAGAGCCAGTCCAAATTATACTTTGAAGCATCGCCATAGGCTGCCAGTCCCATTAATTTATACTCATCTGAATCACGCGTGAAGCCACAAATCTGAGTCATAACAGAATAAAACATTCCAAGGCTTTGCGGACGAAAGAAATCCTTTAATATTTCAATCTTTTTATTATTCACTATTGAGATTCTTGTGCTTACTCCGTCTCCTGAGCCATCAATTGTAAAAACAAGGGCTTCTTTGAACCCAGATGAATAATAAGTACTTGCTGCATGACAATCATGATGATGAAATCTACTAATGGGCGGGCAATATCCAAATTGGTTTTCAAAATGAGATTGCAAAACATCTTCAATCTCTGGTTGCCAGGTACTACCATGAAAACCTACTGCATTAACTTCTTTTATTCCTATTTCAGCTATTTTTAATACTTCTTTTACGGAAAGAATTGGAAGTTGTCCTGCAGAAAACTTCACTCTTGATAAACGTTCCTCTTCAATAGCTGCAATTACTTTCCCATTTTTCATAATTACAGCGCTTACATCCTGATAGCCAGGTCTGACACCACCGTTGATACCTAAAACTATACTATCATTTGCCACAGAGAAAATATTTATCGTAAACAATTTCAGGAATTATTCCTGATTTTGAAACAAGTTTAATAAACGGGCGGAATACTTGCATCATACTATACCCTGTATCATAATCACGAAAAGTTTTTGGAGAAAGGTTTAACCATTCATCAAATTGTTCACGGCTTATTGAAAGACGTTTTAAACATAATTCAATAATTCGGGGATCTTCCATTACATATGGTTTTTTTATTAATTCAAGTGCTGTCTCCCTTTCCATTTGACCATCGCGAATTAATGCACTATATGCATTTAACCTAAAATCTATATTAAATTTCACCCTGTGCACAAAGGTTATTAATGCCCAATATAAGTCGTCATAATAATGTGCTCCCGGGTACACCCAGTTGTAATTACTCTTTATAATTTCTTCTGCTTCTTTACGAACATAATTCTCATAATAAAGAGGCGAATATGCTTTAATTCTTTTTAGTATACTATAGTAAAAGAGTTCTTTCCATCCAAGATGATAATTGGGGTCATCTGGTTTCCATTTTCGCAACTCAACACTTCCGAATTTTTTTTGAACATCGTTTACATAATCACCTACCATATAAGCCCAGCTTATAGGCTTTATTCCTTCAGTACGAAATGATTGCCCGTATATCAAATGGTTGATTCCTTCTTTGTATGCCAGACCGTAACATGATGCAGCTATACCAACATCAGTTCCTTCATTTAATTCGGGAACTGATGCCTTAAGAAAGGAGATTTTCAAATCTCTAGCTTCTCTCCAATCACTTGTAATGGTTCTTAACTCCACTCCAAGTTTCTTGGTAATGTTAATCATGTTTTGTCCACCAACAGGGTTATCAAATCCATCATTAAAATGTACTGCCAATGGACGCAAATTGTATTTTTTTACAGCCAGATGTAAAATATAAGTGCTGTCTCTTCCACCACTAATGCCAACTACGCAATCATATTTCTTATTTTTTCCATCCTTTTTAATTTTATTTATTATGGTGCTTAGTTTTTTTTGTCCTGCTTCTCCATTTGGATACCAACCTGTCCACTTATCATGCAGATAACAGAAATTACAAATACCCTTTGAATCAAAGGTAATTCCTGGGCAACTGCTGTCACTAATACATCGTGTACAACGTTGATAACTGATATTCACCTTTATTCCATTTACAATTACCATTAATGAATATTACTTAACTAATTATTTTTTTCATTCATGTATTTGCCAATTTGAATCCCTTTCTCTCTTCTAACCGGCATATCAAATTCAGCTACCACAATTTCTCCTGCAAATTCATTAAACATACCCTGAGCAATTATTCCCTGTTTTCCTACACATATAGAACACCCGACCATTTTCTTTCCCTCATATGGTCCGCCAACAATATAACCAACACTGGTTGCACTTGCTATGACCAAATTATGCGTTTCAGCTAAAATGCTCAAAGGTTTTATCCATTTATCAGAGTATGGATTTTCGGCTTCAGTAATAGAATGGTCAACTGTCCAAGACGAAGGAGATAATATCAGCTGAGCTCCCATTCTTGCAAGCGTGTTCCCAATATCCAATGAATCAATATAATTATCTGCACAAATATTTAATCCTATTTTTCCAAAAGGTGTATCATAAACATTAAGTGATTGACCTATCTGGTAATAAGGAAACTCAACGGTGAGCAAATTAATTTTTCGATATTTTCCTAATATAATACCTTCGTTGTTAACTAATAAAGATGTATTATAATTATAATTACCGGCTTTTTCAGTTAATCCTACACATATCCAAATCTTATATTTTTTCGCTATTTCGCAAAAGAAGTCGCTGAATATTCCGGGTACAGATTGTGCTTGTTTTATTCCATCCGGGTGTGTCCATGCAAAATCTATAGTTTCAGGCAAAAGAACAATATCACATTTCTTTTCTTTTGCATCAAGAATTAAATTTTTTGCACGCTCAAAATTTCTTTCAGGTTCAGTACCTTCAACTAATAGCTGAGCCAATCCTAATTTCATAGCTATATATGTAAACTAATTTGACACAAAACTATAGTTTTATTAAGTAAATTATTATATAATAAATATTGAATTGTTTACTTGTTAAATTGTTTGGGAGATTTAAACTTTTTTATTACCCAAACTAAATTGCTTATTTCAAAAACAGCTTTCTTTAATGTCTTCCAACTGCCTCCTTTCGAAATTCCGAATTTACGAATTAAATAGTTTGATGGTATTTCTATTGGCATTATCTTGCATTTATACAGCTTAGCACATATTTCACTTTCAACTAAAGAGCTCCTTAGTCTTGGGCTAACTAATTTTAGCTGCTCTTTTCTATAAACCTTAACCCAATTTACGTCACGAATATATATACCCAGTATGTGTTGATTAAAAAGTCTGTTTAACCAAGTTAAGGCTGCGCGATAACTACTATAATTTGTAGTAATTCTATAAAAAGAATAGTAGGTAGTGTTTTCAAATTTTGAAACTTTATTTAGCTCAGTTATATCAAATTGACCATCACCCGGAATAGCACAAATATATTCTTTGCTAGCTATGTTATAGCCGGTTTGCAAGGCCTCCCCAATTCCTTTATTATAATCATGCTTAATAATTTTTATCCTTTCTATACTAGTATATTTTTTTAATATCTCTGACGTTGAATCTGTACTCCCATCGTCAACTACTATTAGTTCAAAATCGTTTGAAAATGAAGTTAAAAATAGATTTGATGCTTCAATTAGTGCTCCAATGCTTCCTGCTTCATTAAAGCAAAATATTATTAAAGATATATTCAATTCAGTTCAATCAATTTCCCATTTTGATGTAAAGATAACTCAGCTTTTTCTAAAATATTGATAACACCAAGTGCATTGTTTCCATCGGCCAATGGGTGCTTTTTCATTATTATACAATCGTAGAATTCGTTTAGAACATTTTTCAATGGTTCATGGATTTCG
>CAMDBK010000196.1 GCA_945889235.1 Chitinophaga pinensis | reverse complement strand
GGTGAAATAGAACGCAACGACACTGTTTTTTCAATCATTCATAAATATGTGCGCAACGTAAGTTTTATTCAGCGCAATAATCGCTTCAATTATAGTTATCGCTTTAATGAAATTCCTGAACATGCTTTTTACACTTTATTCAGTCAGCCTCTGTGCGTATAATAAGCGGAAAATATAAAGGACGCAAAATAGAACCGCCCGGAAAACTTCCGGTGCGCCCCACCACTGATTTTGCAAAAGAAGGTTTGTTCAATGTGCTTACCAACATGATTAATTTTGAAGAAACGGAAGCGCTGGATTTATTTGCAGGAACAGGCAACATCAGTTTTGAATTGATTTCACGCGGATGTATTTCGGTGCTGGCGGTAGAACAGAATTATAACTGCGTAAAGTTTATTAATTCAATGGCTGAAAAACTGAACGAAAAAAATGTGCGTACCCAAAGCAGTGATGTATTTCGTTTTCTTGGCTTTGCAACGCGTCAATTTGATTTAATTTTTGCCGACCCACCCTTTGAACTTGATAATGCCAAACTCTTACCCGGAATTATTTTTGAGCGCAAATTGCTGAAGCCAGGTGGGCTTTTAATCATGGAACATTCAGAGCGTTTTGATTTTTCAGCGTACCCGAATTTTTCACAGACACGCCACTACGGAAAAGTAAATTTCAGCTTTTTCACAGAACAAAATTCATGATTAACTGTTTCCTGCTTTATGGAAAACGTTTACATCATCAGTGCCGGTTGCATTTTTGTTTTCATGAACCTGATGTATCTTTTGGCATTGCGCCTGAAAGACAACAGCATTGTTGATATCGGATGGGGAGTTGGTTTTATAATTGTTGCACTTGCAACATTGATTTCCAGCGGTACATTTTTCCCGAAGCAGTTATTAATTACAGCTATAATAATAGCATGGGGCTTGCGTCTTGCTGTTTATATTTTTATGCGCAACAATGGAAGAGGAGAGGATTACCGTTACAGGCAGTGGCGCGAAGAATGGGGTAAAACAATTTACTGGCGAAGCTATTTGCAGGTATTTATGTTGCAGGGGGTAATAATGTTTATTGTTGCTTTGCCTGTTATGCAGATTAACTCTTCTTCATCTTCGGAACTTTCAATGATTGATATTTTAGGATTTGTTGTTTGGCTCACTGGTTTTCTTTTTGAAAGTATTGGCGATACTCAGATGATGCGTTTTAAAAACAATCCTTCCAACAAAGGAAAAATAATGCGCAGTGGTCTTTGGAAATATACGCGCCATCCCAACTATTTCGGAGAAGCTTTACTCTGGTGGGGTATTTTTATTATTGCTGCAAGTACAGGAAATGTTTTTCTGTCGCTTGTAAGTCCGCTATTACTTACTTTTCTTCTGTTAAGAGTTTCAGGAGTTGCAATGCTTGAAAAAAAATATACCGGTAATGCAGAGTATGATGAGTATATAAGAACTACAAGTTCGTTTATACCAATGATTCCCCGCAAATAGTTTTGATTTTATATCTTCGGTGCTGATTTTTAAACAGCTGCATATTGTTCCGAACTATTAGTGTCAGGTTTTTTTCTTTTGCTTCCTGCTTCTTAATTCTTGATTCTGCCTTTGCCCAGGAAAACTGCAGCAATGGATTAGATGATGATGGTGACGGACTGATAGACTGCTACGATTTAGATTGCGCACACATTGCCAACTGCACCGATTTTTTTTACGGCTATCCTGTATACCACTGCGATATGCAGCCTCCGGTTGGTTCCTTTGGTTTAAATTTGGAATGGCAAAGCACATTAAATGTAAGTACACGCAGCACAGTTATGGTAGCCGATATGGATAATGACGGCATCCCGGAAGTTATAACTCATAATCAAAATGCAAATCAACTTTACATTTTGGATGGTGCTTCGGGCGCAATAGAAGTTACCATTACCTGTACAGCTATTTCCGATTATTCTGATGCAATTACCATAGCAGATACCGACAACGATGGGTTCGGTGAGATTTATGCATTGGATGCAAACAATCTACTTCACTGCTTTGAACATACAGGAGCTGCTAAAGTTGGCTTTGTTCCTCCTAATACCACTCAGTTTGAAGGTAGTCCGGGCATTGCAGATTTTAATGCAGACGGCAACCCCGAAGTATATTTCGGCAACCGGATTTATAATTCACAAACAGGAGCATTAATTGCTTCGGGTGGTGCAGGCAGCAAAGGAGTAAACCCGGCAGCTGTTGCCTGGCATTCCGTTGCTGCCGATGTGTTGCCTGCTGTTCCCGGCCTTGAACTCGTTTGCGGAAACACAGTATATGTGGTAAACATTGGCGCATCATTGGTAATGCCTCAACCTAATAATCTGGGTGCTTTACCCGATGGTTTTACCTCCATTGCCGATATGGATATGGATGGCTTGCTTGATGTTGTGGTAGCTTCAAATGGTGATGTATGGTGCTGGAATCCTGTTTCAGGAAATCAGATTGGAAACACTTTTCTTATTCCGGGAACAGGTACCGGAGGCCGCCCCAACGTTGCAGATTATGATAACGATGGTCAGCCCGAAATAGGAGTGGGAGGTAACAACCGTTATGTTGTTATTGATTTTGATATTCCTTCAACAACGTTCTCGCAACTATGGGTAATGAATACTGTTGATGGTTCGCAAATGACTACAGGTTCTGCATTTGACTTTGAAGGTGATGGAATTACTGAGGTGGTTTACCGCGATGAAAATGTATTGTATGTTTATGACGGTGCAACAGGTGCAGTGAAAGCTTCCATTCCATGTGGTTCAGGAACGCGTACTGAGTTTCCAACAGTAGCAGACGTGGATGGCGATGGGTCAGCAAATATTATTTGTAATTGTGACGCAACCAATCAAGGCAGTACCGGAAAGGTGCGTGCTTACAGCAGTGCCGGAGTTTCATGGATTGACACGCGCAAGGTGATGAACCAGCATGCCTATTCTGTTTGCAATATCAATGATGATTTAACCGTGCCAATTCTTCCTCAAAACAATGCGGCAGTTCCTGAACTCAATCGTTTTATTTCTCAGGTTCCGCTCTTTGATAAAAACTGGAATCCTTTATTTATTCCTGTGCCCGACCTTACTGTTACAGTTGATACCGTTGAGGTTTGCAACACCGTAAACGTTTTGGATGTAACCATAACAGTGTGCAATATCGGAAGTGATAATGTAAACATAAATGTCCCCATCTCTTTTTATGACGGCAATCCGCTAGCAGGCGGAACATTGATTTCCACTGCGAATTTCACCACACTTCCGTTGGATACCCCAAACTGCTATACGCAAATATTTCCTGTTGCATGGAATAACACAGCGTTTACGCTTTACGTTTTAATTAATGATGACGGAACAAGCCCTGCAAATGCGCCCGAACTGATTTTTACTGAATGTGATTCACTGAACAACGTTGATACTTATGCAATGCAGCCCATCATTATTCTTCCTGAAATAACAGGTTTTGCTGCAGGCTATTGTCCCGATAATATTTTAGTTCCGCTTAATGGAACACCTGTCGGTGGCGTGTTTTCGGGAACAGGAATGACGGGAAGTGATTTTAATCCATTTGTTGCAGGTGAAGGACAGCATGTTGTTACATACACCTATACACATGGTATTTGTGTCTTTTATACCACGGAGACATTAACTGTCTATGCCTTGCCGGTATTGGATTTCAGCGCTACTACCGTTTGTGCTGATGCGGTTACAAATTTCACTGATCTAACAACTGTTAATAATAGTTTTATTTCTCTTTGGGATTGGAACTTTGGTGATAACACTGCCCATTCTACTGATCAGAATGCTGCACACATTTATACAACAGGAAATATTTATAATGTAACACTTACCGCAACTTCCAATGATGGTTGCACAGATGCAATTACAAAACCTGTGCGCGTTTTTGTAAATCCGGTTGCTGATTTTACAGCCACCAATTCCTGTCTTAATGATACCAGTACATTCACTGATAACTCCACAATTTCTACAGGAACTATTACAGGATGGACATGGTCGTTCGGTAACGGAATTTTTGCTTCTTCGCAAGATACTGTTTATGTTTATCCGGCTGCAGCAACTTACACTGTTGGTATTCAAGTAACCAGTGACAGCGGATGTGTTGATACACATACCGAAAATATAATTGTATCGAATTTGCCTGTTGCTGATTTTAGTTTTTCGGATATTTGTTTGAGTGACGGTGCTGATTTTGCAGATGAATCAACCATCATTTCAGGTACTGTTGACCAATGGGAATGGGACTTTGACGATGGTACAACTTTTAACGGACAAATTCCACCGCCTCATATTTTCCCCAACTGGGGCGGTTTTGATGTTACACTTATTGCCACTTCTGCCGGTGTTTGTAAAGACACCATCATGCAAACCATTGCTGTGTATCCCATGCCAACAGCCTTATTCAGCACAGGTCCTGAGTGTATGGGAACAGCAACTGTGTTTTTTGATTTGAGCGATGTGGCTTTTGGCAGCGTGGAATCATGGACCTATGATTTTGATGACAACGGTGTTATTACCAACAATCAAAATCCGCTTTATACTTTTTCAACGTATGGTGTTTTTGATGTAAATCTTGAAGTGTCGTCTGATTTTGGTTGCACGGTTGATACGGTAATTCCTGTTACTGTTTATCCTGTTGGCATAGCAGATTTTTCTGCAACATCTGTTTGCTTAGGTGACTCAACTATCTTCACCGACCTCAGTTCTATTCCTCAGGGAACAATTATCGGATGGGACTGGAGTTTTAATGATGGCGGTATTTCAACACTTCAAAACCCATCACATGCTTACCCAAGCGCAGGTTTGTTTAATGTGAACCTGAGTGTTACTTCCGACAGTGGCTGTGTCAGCGATACCATTATTGAAGTGGAAGTTTATCCTGTTCCTGATGTTGATTTTTCTGCTGATGTAGTGGAAGGTTGCCAACCATTGCATGTGCAGTTTACTGACTTGTCAGTTGTAAATGCAGGTTACCTCATCAACTGGTGGTTCTGGGATTTTGGTGACGGCACCGGTTCATCCGTTGAAAACCCTTTGCACGTTTATGACACAGCCGGTGTGTTTGATGTTACGTTGCAGGCGAAAACTTCAAACGGTTGCACCGTAGTGTACACCGATTCAAATCTTATATTGGTGCATCCCAAGCCGGTGGCAGCTTTCAGCGCATCACCTCCGCGAACCGAAATAATTTATCCGTACATTGAAATTGATGATATGTCATCAGGTGCAATGTTATGGCAATATGATTTTGGCGACAGTACCAATTCACCTTTGCAAAATCCTGACCATTGGTATCAGGATACAGGAAGCTACCAGATACGGCAGATTGTTACAACCAACTTCGGTTGTAAAGACACTGCCTTCTTCACCGTGTATGTGGATCCGAGTTTTACGTTTTATATTCCAAACTCATTTACTCCAAATGCTGATGGGCATAATGATTATTTCTTAGGAACGGGAATAGGAATAACTAATTACGAGATGAGGATTTTCAACCGCTGGGGCGAAGAAATTTTTGCATCATTCAGTGAAAACGAAACATGGAACGGAACACTGAAAAGCGGCAAACTTGCCATGCAGGATGTTTATGTTTATACATTTAAAATACGTGATATTTATACAACTGACCATACGTATCGCGGCAAGGTAACATTGCTGATTGGTGAACCTCAATAATATGATTGTTGGTAATTTTCCTGATTATTAACAATGCGTTTAGATTTCTGTGTTTATTTTCGCAACGGATAGAATTAATTAATTGAAGAATATAATTTTCATCGTTTTTACAGTTTGTTTACTGCTGCCTCTTTTTCTTTCAGCGCAGGACGATACACTGATTCTTAAAAAATCTTACCTCGGACATAAAGATGGTATTGAGTGCATCACTGTTTCACCTACGGGAAAATATTTTGCAACCGGAGGCAGTCAGGGCAATGTT
>CAMDBK010000195.1 GCA_945889235.1 Chitinophaga pinensis | reverse complement strand
ATATATGATTACTTTTGCCGCTTAATAATAAATATAGAATGAGCCATACATCCACAGAAACCGCTTTACCGACAGTAGAAACCGCTAAAAAACTCGGCCTTCTCCCCGAAGAATTTGAGAAAATAAAAACCATTTTAGGTCGCACACCCAACTTCACCGAGTTGAGTATTTTTTCGGTGATGTGGAGTGAGCATTGCTCGTATAAAAATTCCATCACCTGGCTGAAAACCCTGCCCCGCAAAGGAAAACGCACCTTAGTGGAAGCCGGTGAAGAAAACGCAGGCCTGGTTGACATCGGAAACGGTTTGGCTTGTGCTTTTAAAATTGAATCACATAATCATCCCTCGGCTTTGGAACCTTATCAGGGAGCTGCAACAGGAGTAGGTGGAATTAACAGAGATATTTTTACCATGGGTGCCCGCCCGATTGCGCAATTGAATTCCCTGCGTTTCGGAAATCCGAAAATAGACAGAACGCGTTGGTTAGTGAAAGGCGTGGTAAAAGGAATTGGTGATTACGGAAACGCATTTGGAATTCCTACCGTTGGCGGTGAAGTTTTCTTTGATGATTGCTACAACCAAAATCCGTTGGTTAATGCAATGTCGGCAGGAATTGTAAAGATTGGTGAAACTGCATCCGCTATTTCTTACGGTGAAGGCAACCCCGTTTTCATTGTGGGTTCTTCAACAGGAAAAGACGGAATTCACGGAGCAACGTTTGCATCCGAAGATATTACCGAAGCCTCAAATGAAAAAATTCCTGCCGTGCAGGTGGGCGACCCTTTCCAGGAAAAACTGTTATTGGAAGCTTCACTCGAAGTAATTAAAACACGTGCTGTTATTGGCATGCAGGACATGGGTGCTGCCGGAATTACCTGCTCCACTTCTGAGATGTCAGCAAAAGGTGAACATGGAATGATCATCTACCTTGATAAAGTTCCGATGCGTCAGAAAAACATGGTGCCGTTTGAAATTCTTCTTTCGGAATCACAGGAACGTATGCTTATTGTTGTGGAGAAAGGACGCGAAGAGGAAGTGAATGCAGTGTTTGAAAAATGGGATTTGAATTGTGTGCAGATAGGTGAAGTGACCAAAGAGAAACACCTGAAATATTATATGAATGGTGAACTGGTAGCTGATGTTCCGGCATGGGACCTGGTGCTGGGTGGTGGCGCTCCGGTTTACCAGCGCGAATACAAAGAACCTGCTTACTATGCAGAGAGCAAGAAGTTTTCCATTGAGCAGGTTGCAGAGCCAAAAGACCTAAAAGCAGTTGCAAAACATTTAGCAAGCCATCCTAACATCGCTTCAAAAAAATGGGTGTATGAGCATTATGATTCAATGGTGGGAACTGTGAACATGAGCACCAATGCGCCTTCCGATGCAGCCATTGTAAATATAAAAGATACGGAAGAAGCGCTTGCTTTCACCGTTGACTGCAACTCGCGTTATGTAAATGCTGATCCGGAAATCGGCACTGCCATTGCAGTTGCCGAAGCGGCACGAAATATTGTTTGCAGTGGTGGCGAGCCGCTCGCCATTACTAATTGTCTGAATTTTGGAAATCCATACAGCCCTGAAGTTTACTGGCAGTTTGTAGGTGCCATAAAAGGAATGGGAGCTGCCTGCCGCAAATTTGACACGGCTGTAACGGGCGGAAACGTGAGCTTTTACAACCAAAGCACCATCAATAATAAAACAGAACCTGTTTTCCCGACACCAACCATTGGTATGCTGGGATTGCTGGAAAATAAAACCACCCGCACCACGCTTGATTTTAAAAATGCAGGTGATTTGATTTACTTAATCGGTGAAAGCAAAAATGATATTTCTTCTTCCGAATACTTGTATTCCTTTGTCGGAGTGAAAAATTCTCCTGCTCCTTATTTTGATTTTGAAAAAGAATACGCGCTGCAACAGGTTATTAAATCGCTTATTGTAAATAAGGTTTTGGAAAGCGCACACGATTGCTCAGATGGCGGATTATTCATCACACTTTTAGAATCTGCAATGCCGAAAGGCTTAGGTTTTAAAGTAGATACCGACAGCGATTTCCGCAAAGATGCTTTCCTGTTTGGTGAAGCGCAGAGCAGGGTAGTGGTTTCTGTAAAGCCTGAGAACCAGGAGAAATTTGTGGAATTGCTTTCTGCTTCAGGAATAGATTTTACCTTACTCGGAGAAGTTACTGGAGATAGCAATCTTATTGTTGACGAAGAGAATTTTGGTTCAATATCTGAACTGAAAAATACTTACGACAATGCGATAGGTAACATTATGAAGCAATAAATCTCGTCACCCTGAACTTGTTTCAGGGTCTTAAAACTGAGATGCTGAAACAAGTTCAGCATGACGTTATACAATATAAAATGTTCTTCCTCCTCAAAGTCCTCAAGTTTATTTTAAAAACCATACTCTGGTTTTTTATTATCTCCATAGGGCTTACTATCATTTACCGTTTTGTTCCGGTGCCTGTTACCCCGTTGATGATTATCCGCTGCGTGGAACAGAAGCAGGATGGCAAAGACATGAAGCTGAAAAAAGACTGGGTTTCTTATGATGAGATTTCACCTGCTTTGCCTTTAGCAGTGGTAGCTGCAGAAGATCAACTTTTTCTTGATCACTACGGTTTTGATTTTAACGCCATTGAAAAGGCTTTGAAGAACAACGAGAAAAAAAGCAGGCGCAAAAAGATGAAAGGTGCCAGCACTATTAGTCAGCAAACGGCTAAAAATGTTTTTCTGTGGCCCTCGCGCACCTGGGTTCGCAAAGGCTTTGAAGTTTATTTCACCGGACTGATTGAAATTTTCTGGAGTAAGCAACGCATACTCGAAGTTTACCTCAATGTGGTCGAAATGGGTGACGGTGTTTATGGTGCAGAAGCGGCTGCACGCCATCATTTTAAAAAGAGTGCAATAAAACTTAGTCGTTCAGAAGCTGCGCTGATAGCAGCTACTTTACCCAACCCGCGCAAATGGTCCGCTTCAACCCCGGGTCCTTATGTGGCAGTCAGGCAGGCTTGGATATTGCGCAATATGAATAATATTGAGCGATTGGATTTTGAAGAAGAAGATAAAGAAGAGAAAAAATAATTCTGGTTTAGCTGTTTGACAGCATCATCTCCGTGTGCGGAATATCATCTTCCAGATATTCCTTCCCTGTTGATACAAATCCGAACTCTGAATAAAATTTCACCAGATAAGTTTGAGCAGAAATGCGCACTGGAACTTTACCGTATATCTTTTCAATGGCTTTAAGTGATTCGCGCATCAGTTCTTTTCCTGCTCCTGTCCTTCGGTGTGTTTGTGAACTAACCACCCGCCCGATTGCAACTTCATGGTAACTGACACCCGGAAACACAATGCGGGCGTAAGCTGCAAGTTTCATATTTTCGTCATATCCGAGCAAATGCCACGAGTGTTGGTCTTTTCCATCTGCATCAAGGTAAGGGCAGTTTTGTTCCACCACAAAAACTTCCTGCCGCAATACCATTGCATCATAAAGCTCGTTGTTGCTTAGGTCTTCAAACTTTTTGCAAAGCCATGTTAATCTCATTGTGCAAAGAAAACAAATTGTTGTCGTATTTTGGCTGCGTGAATGAACACAAGAAATACATGCAACGTTGTTTGCAGCTTGCTGCTAACGGATTGGGCAATGTAGCACCCAATCCAATGGTAGGTTGTGTTATTGTTCACGATGATGAAATTATTGGTGAGGGCTATCATTCCAATTTCGGTAAAGCCCATGCCGAAGTTAATGCCATCAACTTCGTAAAAGATAAAGCGCTTTTGCCTACTTCAACACTTTATGTAAGCCTTGAACCCTGTGCTCATCATGGAAAAACTCCTCCTTGCTCTGACTTAATTATTGAAAGCGGAATTAAGAAAGTTGTAATCGCTTGCAGTGATGCCAATCCACTTGTTTCTGGAAAAGGAATTGAGAAGCTGAGTAGGGCAGGAGTGGAAGTGATTTCAGGCGTTTTGGAAAAAGAAGCGCGTGAACTGAACAAACGTTTTTTTACTTTTCATGAAAAGAAAAGACCTTACATCATTCTCAAATGGGCACAGACAGCCAATGGTTTTATTGACAGAAAAAGAAATGATAACAGTGAACCAGCCTTGCAAATCAGCAATGAACATTCAAAGCGTTTGCTACACAAATGGCGCAGTGAAGAGCAAGCGATTATGGTAGGAACAAATACTGCACGTTTGGATAATCCGCGTTTGGATATTCGTTTGTTAAACGGAAAAAATCCAATTAGAATTGTGCTGGATAAAAATCTTGAACTTGCTGAGACACTTAATTTAGTTGATGGTTCACAAGCTACATTGGTTTTTACTTCAAAAGAAAAATCATTAAAAAAAAATCTTGAATTCAACACAATTGATTTTGTGAAAAGTGTATTGCCGCAAATAATGAATACATTGTTTGAAATGCAAATTCAATCAGTAATTGTAGAAGGCGGCAATAAACTATTGCAAAGTTTTATTGATGAAAATATTTGGGATGAGGCACGTGTATTTATTTCTGAGACTTTTATTGGTGATGGAATTGCTGCGCCAAACCTGAATGTAGAGCCTGTAATTGTCGAAAATATTGCAACCGATAAATTGTACGTATTTAAAAAATAAAAACTTCTCGACTACCCTCGAAGTGACAAACAATATCAATCAACAATCTAAAATCAACAATTGCTTTTCCTCCTCCTCAGCATTTTTTCTTCCACTTCATTAGTTCTTATTTTCAAATTATTTGGTAAATGGAATGTGAGTATTTCGCAGGCCATTGTGTTTAATTATTTCACGGCTGCTATTATGGGATTTGTGTTTGATGGCATGAGTGTTCCCGTTTCTGAAATATCAGCAAAGCCTTGGTTCTACAACGTGTTTGTGTTTGGACTGATGTTTATCGCAATGTTCAATATTCTTGGAATTTCTACCCAGAAAGTTGGAATTACCATTGCCACCGTTGCGTTTAAAATGTGCATGATCATTCCGGTGATTGCGGCTGTTTTTCTTTACAACGACAGCATGACTTTTCTAAAAGTATCGGGAATTATTCTTGCCTGTGTGGCAATTATTATGGCATCCATCAAAAAGGAAAAACATCAAGTGGAGAAGAAGTACCTCTTTCTTCCTGTTGTGCTTTTCTTTGGCAGCGGCTTTCTAGACACTTACTTTAAATACAATGAAAAATATTACATCGCAGAAACTGATGCTGATTTGTTTTGTTCGCTGACTTTTCTGATTGCAGCTATGGCAGGCCTTTTGCATTTGCTGTTTACTGTATTAAGCGGTAAAGCAAAGTTTGAAACTAAAAGTATCTGGTGGGGTATTTTACTTGGTATTCCTAACTATGCTTCACTTTATTTTCTGTTCAAAGCACTGAGAATGGAAGGAATGGAAAGTTCGGTTGTCTTCCCGCTCAATAACATGGGAATAGTTGCTGTCAGTGCGCTTGCAGCCTTCTTTATCTTTCGTGAGAAACTAAGTCCGCTTAATTGGGCTGGTATTACGCTGGCAATTGTTTCTATTGCCATGATTGCATGGGCTTAAGCTTTATTTCGGGTGGTAAACCTTTTCAGCGTTTTTAAAAATCTCTTCTTTGTTCAGAGTCATGGTTTTTGTTTGCTGATTAGCGTAAAGTTCCATCTGATCGGTGTAGTGTTTGTTACCGGGTTTTGAGCTGGCACCAAAAGGATGCAGCGTCTCCAACACCATGCTTCCGTCTTTTTTATACTGCACAAACTGCACATACGAATCGCCTACATAAGGTTTGAATTTTCCGTTTGCAATTGGTTCATCATAACTTGCTGAAAGCGCATCGGGGAAACCGCTTAAAGGATAATCAGCTGTGCCGCGTACGTGGCGTTGAATATCGCCCAGCTTTACATTCAGTTTTCCGAAATAAGTCATCAGGTGTTCTTTGGTTTTGCGGATAGCCTCGATATAGAGGTCTTCGGGAACGGTTAACGTTCTTACAAAGGTTTCGTT
>CAMDBK010000194.1 GCA_945889235.1 Chitinophaga pinensis | reverse complement strand
GTTTAACCGGATTGGAAGACGGAGAACTTGCGCATTATTTTCCCGAAATGCTGAAGAAATTATCAAGGTGTAAGTACTATAATTGCAAACATGTGAGTGAGCCGGAATGCGCTGTTAAAGCTGCTGTTGAGAGAGGAGAAATCAGTATGTCGCGTTACAGCAGTTATCTTGGAATGCTGGAAAATAAAGCTTGATATTATTTCTCTACAATTACAAATTCCGTTCTGCGATTCTTTGCTCGGTTTTCTTCTGAAGTATTCTGCACCAAGAATTTTGTTTCACCAAAACCCTTGTAACTCAAACGGCTTTTGTCAATTCCTTTTTGCGCAATATAATTGTAAACAGCCTGTGCGCGGTTTTGCGACAGAGTCATGTTGTCAGCATCATTTCCAATATCATCGGTATGACCGTGAATAGCGATTTTTATTGTAGAATTTTCTTTCAGAAAAAGAATGAACTCATCCAATACCAGTTTGGAATTTTCATCCATCTGATACGAGTTAGTTTCAAAATTAATGTTGTTGATGCGGTGGGCTGAACCCGTTTCAATTTTCTTCACTTCAAAATTAATTTTCTCAACAATTTTTGGAGTTGAAACTACTGCTGTATCTTCCTTTGCAATAAACTGTGAGGTAAAGGCTGCACCTTCGCTTTTCACAGTCATTATGTAATCCGTATTCTTATTCATCACCGCTACATATTCACCTGAAATAGTATCCACATCCACCTGCTGAATTTCTTTGGTCTGAATATTTTTCAATTCAATTTTTGCATCGGTAACAGGTCTTCCGCCATCATCTTTCAGCTCGCCTTTTGCAAGGCGCATCATTTCGGGGCGGGCTTCTTTATAAAGCTGAAAAGAATACATATCCCAACCGCCAATTCCTGTTTTCAGTTCATTGCTTGAAAAGAAAGCAGTTTTACCGTCAGTACTTGCAAAAAAACCTACATCATCATTTTCGCTGTTAATGGGATACCCAATGTTTACGGGCGTTGTAAAGCCGCTACTGCTGTCCTGCCGCGCATAAAAAATATCAAAACCTCCAACACCTTTTAAGCCATCTGACGAGAAATAAAGTGTGTGACTATCGCTATGAATGAAAGGAGATTTCTCGTTTCCACTGGTGTTGATTTTTGTGCCGAGATTTTTTGCTTTTCCCCATTTTCCATCTGTTTGTTTTTCTGATTTGTATAAATCCATGTTATCAATTGTGCCAATTTCATCTTCACGAATGCTCACAAAATACAGGTTGTTACCATCTGCTGAAACGCTGGGCTGCCCTTCAAAAGAATTTTTCTGATTCACGCCTTCGCCAACGCTTACAGGCTCTGTCCATTCGCCATTTACAAAATCGGAAGTGTAGATATCACAGTTTTTATAGCCCGCCATATCAATCTTGCAAATGGTGAGGTATAGTTTTTTGTTATTGACTGAAATGGTTGCTCCGCCTACATTTTCAGTTAAATTGAAAGGAGGTGGCATTGGTTCTCCGTTATCAAAACCATTGCCAACTGCACGACTGATGGTGAATTCTTCAACCAGTTTAGGAGTAAGGTCTCCTCTTTTCAGTTTTTCGTAATTGCGGATGTAGAGCGCCATTTCATTGTCGGGAGAAATAATTCCAAGGTATTCATTGGCATTGGTAGAAATGCCGAGCACCACTTTCGGTTCGAAGGGAACTGGATTTTTGTAAACATTGGCATAGAACTCTGCATCCTTTTTTAATTGTTCAACTTCTTCTATTCGTTTCTCGTAATCCTTCGGATAATCACTGACATTAGCATATTCCAGTTTAAGAAACTTGTTGAAATATTCCACCGCTTTCTCGTAATTCTTTTTTCCCATGGCAAGACTTCCGAGGTAGTAATAGGGATACGGATGATAGTTTGGACAGTCTTTAATTACCTGTTCCAGGTGCTTTGCAGCAAAGCCATAACTTCCCATCGGGTCGCGCTCAGCAAGTTTTATATTTTCATAAGCAAACTGGTAACGTGCCTGGTAATGTTCCGGTTCCATTTCAATCACCTGCTCCAGCAATTGCCTGCGGACAGAAGGTTTTTTTTCTGCCATTGCTTCCTCAAAAATATTTTGTGCTTTTTTATTTTCGGGAAGGTCACACGGGGTAATTTCCTGGGCTGAAGAATAAAGACAAGTTAAAAGAAGAAAGAAAAATAAAATTGCTCGCAAAGGCGCAAAGGCGCAAAGAAGTGAGAATTTTAAACGTTGAACTTTAAACATTAAACAAGATTATTTAAATAATCCTTTCAATTTTTTCTCAGCCTCTTCCTTGGCTTTTTTCTCAGCAGCTTTCTTGGCTTTTTCAGCTTCCTGTTTTGCTTTATCTTCCAGTTCCTTTTTCTTTTTCTCGGCTTCCTGTTTTAGTTTATCCGCTTCTTCTTTTACTTTTTGTTCCGCCTGATTTTTCAACTTATCCGCTTCTTCGCGAGCTTTGTTTTCCAGTGCTTCTTTTTGTTTCTGTAATTCTTCTTCCGCACGTTTTTTCAAATCATCCATCACATTATTGGCGGCATCTTTCAGACCTGTCTTTACGGTTGGGTTAGTTACAGTTCCACCTATTAAAGCATTCACGTTTATTTTGTCGCCAACATTTACTCCTGCGCCTTTTGCATTTGCCTGAGAAACCAGATTGTCAAGAACAGCATTGGCTTGTCCGCCAAATTCAGAACGCGGAATTTCAAAGTTCATCACATAGTCAATCGTCTGGTCAAAGCCTGTACTGCCGCCAATTTTTGTTTTAAATCCGGCAAACGCCACATCAAACGGTTCAACCTGTACACGGCCATTTACAAACTGAAAATCAAGAGAGATATTATTCAGTTCCTGCTTTTTAAGTTTCTCCATTTTCAATGCATCCGCTACTTTGTTGATGGGCGCAAATCCTTCAAGCGTAACTTTATTGGTGCTCAATTTTCCGCCACCGGATAAGGTTGTAAGAACAGGTTCCATTTTGTTATTCAATTCTGTTTTGAATTTCAAAGAAGAAGAAAATTTTCCTTTCGCGTATTTGCCAACAGGGGCAAGCGTTTGAACAGTGTTAAATGTGTTGAACGTTTTGGTAATGTCAAAATCATTTGCAGCAATATCAAAATCAATCAACGGTTTTTTGATGTCTTTTACATCATAGCTTCCACTTAAATTCATTGAGCCATCCATCAGGTTCATGTCTAAATTGTTTAATGCAACTTTCTTCTCTTTTAGTGTGATTTTGCCTTTTACATTACTCATTTCAATATTGTCGTAGAGCAGTTTTCCAATAGCAGAAGTAAGTGTGAAGTCAATATTTGCGGGAACATCAATCACCGAAATTGAAGATGTGTCAGGCGTTGCAGCGGCTGTTTCTTCACCACCCATAAACTCATTTAAGTCAATGAGGTTAGAAGTAAGATTGAAATTTCCAGTCAGTAAACCGTTGTCTGTAAAAGCGTAATCAAGGAAGTTTTCAATTTTTCCGTTTGCTTTAAAATCACTCTTTCCGATTTTGGAATCAAACGAAGCAAGTTCAACATAAGCAGGAGTGAACTTCAGTTGAGCGTATTTGATGTCAACTGCCTGTGGTAAATCTTTTGCAGCATATTTCATGTCCATTGCAATGAATTCACCTTTGGCTTCAAAGTCCTGATAGCGCTTGTTATCGATTGAAGATTTTTTTCCTTTCAGCAAAATGTCTGCAATAATTTTTCCGTTCAATTCAGCGCCTTCATCCAACGGCATTACATCTTTTAGGCTAGTCAAATCAATCTTTCCGGCAATTTTCCCATCAATGTCGGGGTCAGAAACAGGTGTCTTAATTAAGAACTTCATCTCTACAGGATTTTCTGCGATTTTAAAATTGAATTTGCTGATGTCAATCACCGTTTTGTCTGCATCAATTCCGGGGTTATCAATCTTCACATCAATGTTGATATTGTCAACCTGTTTGGGCAAATCAGGATATTTGAACATCGCATTCTCTACCAGAATTTTCAAGCCAAAGGCAGGCAGCATTTTATCATTGTAGCGACCTTTTGCAAAACCATCCAACGCAAGTTTTCCTTCTGTCTTTACTTTTTCAAAATCTTTGGAATACACAGCAGGAATAAGGGAAAGAATATTTTTGAAATCTGTTTTCTTCGCGCTGAATTTCATGTCCATATCAATATCTTCAGCAGGCATTGCAATCCAGCCATCAAAGCCAAGAAACAGGTTGTTGAGGCGCAATTCATTTTCTTTAAATGTGTAACGTGAGTTTTTTAAATCTGCATCAATAGCGGCTTTCAATTCAACATTGGTTTTGCTCAGGTATTTTACTCCGTCCATCACCACATCCATAGAATAAATGGAAGTTTCGGTATTCAATGAAGTATTGTCCTGTGTCATGTCGCCTTTAAGTATTATATCAATAGTCCGCATCACAACTGATATACCGCCTTCATCATCCTGATATCTAATAACACCGTTATCTATTTTTAGTTTTTTCAGTTTGAGAGAAAACTTAGAAGGCTCGGAAGGTACAGCTGCAGCAGTATCTGCAGAAGGTTTGGTAATATCCCAACTGGCTTTACCGTCTTTCAGAACGTGTGCATTAATTCTTGGTGCATCAAGAATTATGGCATTGATACCAATCTCTTTTCCGTTGATCACACTCATGATATCAACATCCAAATTCAGTTCTTTAATGAATGCCAGCGTGTCGCCTTCAAACTCATTGATTCCTTCAATGGAAAGTTTTTCCATGCAAATTCTGAAATCAGGAAAAGAAGAAATAAGTGATAAACCAACGTCACCAAAATTGATTTTGGCATTAAGGTTTTTGTTGGCTTCATCTTTTACCAGTGCAATTATTTTGTCTTTGTAAATGAAGGGGAGAACAACGGCAGCGCCTAACAAGAGTGCGAATACAATTCCGATAATGAGGAGGACTTTTTTCATGGTTTATTTTTTGTTTTATCAGTCAAGTCATGCTGAACTTGTTTCAGCATCTCTTAAAATGAGACCCTGAAACAAGTTCAGGGTGACGAAAATTTATTTCAGCCCAAAGATAGTAGCAATGTTCTTTACATCAACACCGTCATAATTTCCTGAGCTCATTAAAAGTAGATTGGTGTTGTGGAAGCTCTCTGTTTTCAAGGTGTTCATAAGCTCTTGCGAATTGGTAAATACCTGTAAATCATTTCGGGCAAAGGCATTTTTCACTTGTTCGGTTGTAATGGGTTTTAGTTTTTTGTGTTCAATGGTGTGAGGGTTGTAATACACGATGGCAACATCTGCTTTATCCATAGCACCTTTGTATTCAGCAAGAAAATTTTCGTTCAGGCTGCTGAAGGTGTGCAGTTCCATGCAAGCAATCAGTTTGCGATTTGGATATTGTTCTTTTACTGCTGCTGTAGTGGCTTTTAGCTTGGAAGGTGAATGGGCAAAGTCGCGAAAAATAGTAGTGTTGTCGTTTTTAAAAAGCAACTCTAAACGGTTGGATGCGCCTTTGAATGTTTGAATTGCTTCGTAAAACATCTGGTCTGTAACTCCAATTTGGTTGCAGACTAAACGGGCACCGTTTAAGTTCATCAGATTGTGATTGCCGAAGATTTCGAGTCCACAGTCCATAGTCGATAGTCCACTGTCTCCAATCAATAAATATGTAATACCATCTTCAATTTTATGAGCAGGAACGGAGTAGGGTAGTCTCTTGATTTTGTTGGTTGTTTCTTCTGCTACCTTTTTTACTTCTGCATCATTTTCGCAATAAACAAGCACACCATTTTCAGTAATCAGGTTTACAAAAATGCGGAACTGCTCCACATAATTATCAAAGGTGGGGAACACATTGATATGGTCCCAGGCAATGCCGCTGAGAATGGCGATGTCAGGTTTGTAGAGATGGAACTTCGGTCTGCGGTCGATGGGCGAACTGAGGTATTCATCACCTTCAATAACTGCAATTTTTGCTTCTGCTGAAAGTTTAACCATCGTGTCGAAACCTGCCAACTGTGCG
>CAMDBK010000193.1 GCA_945889235.1 Chitinophaga pinensis | reverse complement strand
GTCTGGAAAAAACAACACGCATTTATCAGGCTTCCACTTCTGAATTGTATGGCTTGGTGCAGGAAGTTCCGCAATCAGAAAAAACACCATTTTATCCTCGTTCACCTTATGGTGTAGCAAAACTTTACGGCTTTTGGATTACCGTTAATTACCGCGAAGCTTACGGAATGTTTGCCGCCAACGGAATTCTGTTTAATCATGAAAGCCCTATTCGCGGAGAAACATTTGTATCAAGAAAAATTACACGTGCTGTTTCACGAATTGCATTAGGCTTGCAGGAAAAATTGTATATCGGAAACCTTGATGCAAAGCGCGACTGGGGACACGCCAAAGATTATGTGGAAGCTATGTGGCTGATGATGCAACAAGATGTTGCTGAAGATTTTGTGATTGCAACAGGCGTAACCACCATGGTTCGTGATTTTATTACACTTGCTTTCCGCCATGTTGGAATTGAAATTGAATACAAAGGAGAAGGTATAAATGAAATGGCAGTAGTTGTTTCTTCTTCCAATCCTGATTACTATGTAAAGACCGGAACCGAGGTACTGGCGGTGGATACAACGTATTTCCGGCCATCGGAAGTTGAGTTGTTGATTGGCGACCCTACAAAAGCAAAAACCAAACTCGGCTGGAAACCAAAACACGATTTGCATTCATTGATTCACGATATGATGGAGTCGGATATACTCCTGATGCGAAGACAGAAAAGTCTTGTCGACAGCGGCTACAAGGTGAAAAATTATTATGAATAAAACCGGAAAAATATACATAGCCGGTCACCGCGGAATGGTGGGTTCAGCCATTTTGCGAAAACTGAAAGCAGAAGGCTTTTCAAATTTTATTTTAAAAACTTCTGATGAATTAGATTTAAGAAATCAGCAAGCGGTAAATGATTTTTTCGCAGCAGAAAAACCTGACTATGTTTTTCTTGCTGCCGCTAAAGTTGGTGGAATACAAGCCAACAATGTTTACCGCGCTGATTTTATTTACGAGAATTTGATTATTGAATGCAATATCATTCATGCGGCTTTCGTGAACAAAACAGAAAAGCTCATGTTTCTTGGTTCTTCGTGTATCTATCCAAAACTGGCGCCACAGCCATTGAAAGAAGAGTATCTATTAACAGGCTTACTGGAAGAAACCAACGAACCTTACGCCATAGCAAAAATCGCAGGAATAAAACTCTGCGACTCGTACCGCAGACAATACGGTTGCAACTTTCTATCAGTGATGCCCACCAATCTTTACGGTCCGAATGATAATTATGATCTGGAAAAATCGCATGTACTGCCGGCATTGATACGTAAATTTCATGAAGCAAAAATTGCAAATCAATCTGAGGTTGAAATATGGGGAACAGGAAGTCCTCTCAGAGAATTTCTGCACGTGGATGATTTGGCTGATGCCTGTTATTATCTGATGCAGAACTACAATGAAGAAGGTTTGGTGAACATAGGGACAGGAACAGACATTACAATAAAAGACCTTGCTCTGCTGGTAAAAAAGATTGTCGGTTTTGAAGGCGAGTTAAAATTCAATTCTTCAAAACCTGACGGAACACCCCGCAAACTAATGGATGTAGGAAAACTTCATTCGTTCGGCTGGAAACACAAAATAGAACTTGAGCAAGGAATAACAATGGTTTATAATAACCCTGAAACCATAAAAAAATTCGGAACAGCAAACTTAATTTCTTAACCGGATGAATAACCGGTTTATACAAAAGTCTCTTTTTTATATTCTTGTTTCTTTTCTGCTACTGGTTGTTTATCCGCTTGATTTTTATTTCCCAACAGGCAACCAATGCATTTACTTTTTCTGGGGAATTAAAAATACTGGTTTGGGGTTTCTTGAAAATGATTTCCTTGCCTCTCAGCCCGACCCTTTTCCTTTATTTTCAATGCTTGTAACTTATTCAAGCAAACTATTTGGAAACAGTATTTTTCTGTTTTGGTATTGGATTATCAATCTGCTTTATGTTGTTTCAGTTTTTGAAATTGCTGAAGAAGTGGGCAAGCAACTTGGATTCAAACTGAACAAATTTTTTTTCACTGCACTTTTTCTTTTTGCGAATTCCACACTTATCTGGGGCGGTTTCTTTTCACACTTTTTTAATTTTGATTTACGCTGGGTATGGGATTCAGGATTTGCTGAACAGGGAATTTTGCGCGGGTATTTACAGCCCTCTGTTTTCGGGGTTTTTATTTTGATTTCGTTTATGTTTTTTATAAAACGAAATTTCCTGCTGGCATTTGCCACAGCCGCAATTGCCAGTTGTTTCCATGCAAATTATTTTCTGGTGAGTGGCGTTTTTATCGCTGTATATATTTTGATTTTGCTTAGGGAAAAGAGTTACAAAAAGGCAACTACGGGAAGCCTTATTTCTTTTCTGATTGTTCTTCCTTACCTGATTTATGTTTATAAAAACTTCGGCAGCACATCACCCGAAACAGCTGAATACATTAGAAATCATATCAAAGGGCATCCGCATTTTGATTATCTTATCTGGATGAATGCAAAAGCATTTTTACAACTACTGCTGATTGTTTTTTCATTGTGGCTGATACGGAAATCTTCTTTCTTTTTACCTCTGTTTTTTTCACTTATCACATTGATTGTTCTGACTGCATTCACTTACTTTTCAGGAAATATTTTTCTGCTGAATATAACACCCTGGAGAATTTCTGTTGTGCTTGTACCTATTGCAGTTACTATAATTACCGCACACATTTCTTCCACAAATAATTCAAAAATTCGTAATCTTATTTTTGCATTTGTATATACAATCGTCTTATCAGCCTTGTATTTCAGGGTTTTCGGAAATATCTCACCTGAATATATTTTCAAATGGAAAATTATTACAGCAGTGTCTTTTGTAATAGTGACTTTAATTACTTTTATTTCTGAAAAATATTTCAAGCCTGATTTTTTCAATAAAGCAGCTTCAGTAAAAATTATTTTTCTTCTTCTTTGCCTCGGTATTTCAGGAATAGTTCTTCATAAAAAAGACAGAAAAAACGAAACAGAATTAATGAACTTTGTGAAAGAAAATCTTTCACAAAATCAGCAATACCTTATTCCACCTGAAATGACTGATTTCAGGGTTACAACCGGAGCACCCGTTTTTGTTGACAGTTGTATATATCACAGCAATGCCTTGTCGGAATGGGATAAGCGTATGGAAATCACAAACAGATTTTTTACAAAAACAGATTCTGTTTTACTGGATTCACTTGTCAGAAATTGTGGCATTACACATATTATTGCGCGAAAAGAAATCAAGCTGATTGCATCTAAAGAAATTTTCAGCAACGAACGATACATTATCTTTGATGTAAATGAGCGCTAAAGAAAATACGTTTGTAATTGACGCAGAAAGCAGAACGCCACTCAATTTAGCTGAGATCTGGGAGTTTCGCGAACTGCTGTATTTCTTTGCCTGGCGCGACATAAAAGTAAAATACAAGCAAACATTTTTAGGAGTTACCTGGGCGTTTATTCAACCTTTTCTGATGATGGTGGTGCTGAATATTTTCTTTGGTAAAATGCTCCATTTTCCTTCTGACAATTTGCCTTATGCTGTTTTTGCTTTTACAGGTTTAATCATCTGGAATATTTTTTCCAGCGGTGTTGTAAATTCAGGAAACAGCATGATAACAAACGCAGTTATCATCAAGAAAAATTATTTCCCCAGAATTATTCTTCCGCTTTCTGCCGTTATCGTTTCACTGTTTGATTTCCTTGTTTCGTTTATTCTTTTCAGCGGAGTACTTATTTATTTCAGAGTACTTCCGGATATTCTGAGGTTCTTTACTTTTTTTCCACTTGCTATTCTAATTGCATTGGTAACAACTGTTGGAACCGGTGTTATCATTGGCGCAATGAGTATCCGTTTCCGCGATTTCAGAATTGTGATGCCGTTTGTTATCCAGCTTTTACTTTTTATCACTCCTGTTATTTATCCCATTTCAGCTATATCAAATAAAACACTTTATTATGTTCTATCACTGAACCCGATGGCCGGAGCAATAAGCCTTGCACGCGCAGCGCTAACGCACAATCCTGTTGACTGGACAATAATTTTCATAAGTGCATCCATGGCTGTTTTTATCTTCATTATCGGGATGCTGATTTTCAAAAAGAATGAAACACTGATTTCTGATTTAGCTTAAGAAATGAAAACCATTCTGGAAGTAGAACATATTTCAAAAAAATATTCGCTGAGCGGCATAAATAAAGCTTATCAAACGCTGAGCGGCTCTATGGCAGATTTTTTCAGAACAGGTAAAACTGAGAAAAGAGATTTCCACGCTTTGAGTGATGTAAGTTTTTCGGTAAAAGAAGGAGATACGCTTGGTATCATTGGCAGAAACGGAGCAGGGAAGACAACGTTATTGAAAATTATTTCACGGATTACCTCACCAACAAGCGGCCGAATTACAGGTAAAGGAAAAGTAACAAGCTTATTAGAAGTGGGAACCGGTTTTCATCTGGAACTTACAGGCAGAGAAAATATTTACATGAACGGTTCTATTCTTGGACTGAAGAAAAAAGAGATTGACAAAAAATTTGAAGAAATAGTGGAATTTTCAGGAGTTGAAGAGTTCATTGATAATCCGCTGAAATTCTACTCAAGCGGCATGCAGTTGCGTCTTGCTTTTTCAATCGGTGCGCACCTTGAACCCGAGATTTTAGCAATTGATGAAGTGCTTGCGGTTGGTGATTCACTGTTTCAGCAAAAGTGTATTGAAAAAATGACTTCTATTGTAAAAAGTGGAAGAACTATTTTATTTGTTTCCCACAATTTTCAGGCGTTGAAAATGATTTGCAACAAAGCCATTGTGCTGGAAGGAGGTAGAAAAGTATTTGACGGTTCAGCTACAGACGCTATTGATTATTATAATAATGAACAGCGTTTGCAGGGCCAGACAATCAATCTTCTTGAGTTGCCACGCGGAAAATATGCAGGCGAATTAATTTTCAGCAAACTGAATTTTCACTCAGTGTCATTTCAAAACGGAGAGGATATTTCTTTCTCTCTTTTTCTTAAAACAGTAAATAATACAGTAAACAAAACCAATTTAATTTTGGGTGCAAATGTGGTAGACCGTTTTGGAAATAATATTTATCATGTCAGCAATATTCTCACTAACCAACCTTTTACACACAGTGCTGATAGCGATGAATACAGGTTTATAATAAAAAATAATCTTCGTCCGGGGCAGTACAGGCTTACCATTTGCCTTACCATTAATGATGTTGTGCAGGATTTTTTTACTGAGCTGATTGATTTTACAATAGAAGAAGGCAACCCATATGGTTTTTCAAAAACCGCATTTATTCAGGGCATGGTGTTTCCTGAATTTACGATTAGAAAGATTTAACAGCCTTTAGTTGAAAAAAGAATTGCTGATGCAAAATCCATGTCAGCAAATTCCGCATGTTTGTTCAGCATATTTATTTTCAAATGAATTACACAAAAGTAACGCCTGAAATTCTTGAACAGTTCAGAAAAATTATTGGCAACGAATTTGTTTTTGTCGATGCCGAAACACTGGAAATAAATGCTTCAGATGAAACCGAAGACCATAAGTTTTTTCCTGAAGTTGTGCTGAAACCACGCACTGCAGTGGAGATTTCAGAGATTATGAAAATTTGCAACAGTTTAACTATTGCAGTTACTCCGCGCGGTGGGGGAACAGGTTTGAGTGGTGGCGCTTTGCCATTGGCGGCTGGTGTTGTTCTTTCAACAGAACGGTTAAACACCATCATTGAAATTGATGAGCGCAACCTGCAGGCAACCGTTGAACCGGGCGTTATAACTGAAGTTTTTCAAAATGCAGTAAAAGAAAAAGGATTGTTTTATCCGCCCGACCCAAGCAGCAGAGGAACTTGTTTTCTGGGTGGCAACTTAGCCGAAAATGCCGGTGGACCAAAAGCAGTTAAGTACGGTGTTACGCGCGATTACGTGTTGAACATAGAAGTGGT
>CAMDBK010000192.1 GCA_945889235.1 Chitinophaga pinensis | reverse complement strand
TCATTGCGAGCGCAGCGAAGCAATCTCAATAATTGAAAACAGATTGCTTCGGTCGTTCCTGCCTCGCAATGACGAAACAACAATATGGAAGAAAAACTGAAAGCATTTGAACGCCTGCTGAACATCATGGACGAACTCCGTGAAAAATGTCCCTGGGATAAAAAGCAAACCATTGAAAGCCTTCGCCACCTCACGATTGAGGAGACGTATGAATTAGCCGATGCTATCCTTGACAAGGATATGAAGGAGATAAAAAAAGAACTAGGTGACATCCTCTTGCACATTGTTTTTTACGCACGCATAGGTTCAGAAACAAAAGACTTTGACATTGCTGATGTCATCAACTCGCTTTGCGAAAAACTTATCTCCCGTCATCCTCATATTTATGGTGATGTTGTAGTTGCTGATGAACAGCAGGTAAAAGAGAACTGGGAAAAACTGAAACTGAAAGAAGGAAACAAATCGGTGTTGGGTGGTGTGCCTAAATCATTACCGGCAATGATTAAAGCATCACGCATTCAGGACAAAGCAAAGGCCGTTGGCTTTGACTGGGAAAATAAAAACCAGGTGTGGGATAAAGTGCAGGAAGAATTATCAGAACTGAAAGAGGAGATAGAAACCGACAAAGCCGACAAAGAAAAAATTGAACAGGAGTTTGGTGATGTGTTGTTCTCACTCATCAACTATGCACGCTTCATTGATGTTGACCCCGAAAGCGCGTTGGAAAAAACGAATAAGAAATTCATCAAACGCTTTCAATACCTGGAAGAAGAAACACGCAAACAAGGGCGGGCATTGGAAGATATGACTCTGGAAGAAATGGATATCTATTGGAATGCAGCAAAGAAATTATAACCTCACCCAACCTCCCCAAAGGGGAGGAGAAAAACAATCTCTGTGAACCTCCGTCTAATCTTTGTGCAACTCTGTGTAAGGACTTTATTCCTTACAATAATCTCCACATCTTGTGTTGCACAAGACACAACACAAACAAAACAACTTCATCAGCAAACCCGCTCTGGCTTTGATAAACAATACTTCGGTTCTTATTTAAGAGATACACGTGATATTATTATTTCACCTGCAAAATGGAAAGCATCTCAATGGATTAGTCTTGCTGCAATAGGAGCAACAACAGGTGTGTTGTTTGTTTATGATGATGAGATAAAAAAGCTTTCGCAAAAACTACGAACACCTTTAACCAATGACATCTCACGCTACGGACTTGAACCCTGGGGAAAAGGAACATACTCCATGCCTTTGATGGCAGGATTTTATTTGCACGGCTTGATATGGAATAACGAGCGAAGCCGGAGAGTTGGCTTGCTTGGTATAAAAGCATTTGTTCTTACAGGAGTATTTACACAAGCAATGAAATTTGCTTTCCAGCGACACAGACCTGATGCAACGGACAACCCGTATATCTTCGATAGTTTTGGAGGTAACTGGAAGAACGAATCGTTCTTCTCCGGACATACTTCAACCTTCTTTTCCATCGCCACTATCATTGCCTGCGAATACAAAGACAAACGACTAATTCCACCATTAGTTTACACCATAGCAGGCATTGCTTCACTCTCTCGAATACATGACAACAGGCACTGGGCATCCGATGTTTTTATAGGAGCAGTTGTTGGTTATGGTATCGGCAAACTTATTTATAGCCACAACAATTGGGGGATACAAATAAGCCCCGTAGTATCTCGCAATACTACAGGGCTTAACATTGTTATTCCGCTAAATTGATTACTTCTTTTTAGGACAGCCTTTTAACTTTTTGTTGGTAGATGTTGTTCCTGAGTCAATATCAAAAACCAGCGAAAGCATAGACTTTGAACCGATAGACATGCTGTTGTCATACGAGCAATCAATACTGTATTCATTAGCTATTGTATGTTCTTCCCAGTTTCCTTCGTATAATGCGTAGTTCAAAACTCTTACGTTATGTTTTCCGGGAGAAGCCGTTACAGTAATTGAATTTTTATGGCTTTCTTTATTTACAGTTGATTCGCCAACCTGTTTATCATCAATAAAAACTACACATTTTGTATCGTGGTCATAACCTTCTACAATATTGCAGAATACCCATGAAACGGTAAGTTTACCTTCTTTCGGAGGAGTTGCAAGAAGAGTGTTGGCAGTAAGAACTGCAAGTATTACTAATAGTTTTTTCATTTTTATAGTTTTTCGTTTCAACAAAGAAAAGCTAAATCCTTATTGCAAACAAATTTTTGCATCTTTGAAACGTGATGATTTATTCATGAAACTGCTAATCAAGAATATAAAAACGCTGGTGCAGGCGGAAGAAAACCCGCGACTGAAAGTTGCAGGCGCTGACATGAAAGTTCTTCCCTGCATTGAAAATGCATGGCTTGCCATTGAAGAAGATAAGATTGTTGATTTCGGAAAGATGGATGACTTCCCCGGGATTACTGACTGGAGCGGTTTACAGGTGATTGATGCAACAGATAAATTGGTGTTTCCATCTTGGTGCGATTCGCACACGCATATTGTTTTTGCTGCCAGTCGCGAGCAGGAATTTGTGGACAGAATAAACGGATTAACTTACCAACAAATTGCACACCGCGGTGGAGGAATTCTAAACTCTGCAAAGAAGTTACGCGAAGCAAGTGAAGATGAATTAGTGGAAAGTGCTTTGAAGCGATTGAACGAAGTGATGATGCAGGGAACCGGAGCAATTGAAATCAAAAGCGGGTACGGACTTTCAGTAGAAGCAGAACTGAAAATGCTGCGTGTTATTAAAAAGCTGAAAGCACTTTCACCACTTACCATCAAAGCTACATTCCTTGGCGCACATGCAGTTCCTGCTGATATTCCAAACCTTCAAGGTTTTAAAAGCCTTGAAGGTTTTCAGAAAAAAGAAAAATATATTCAACTAATCATAAATGAAATGCTGCCTCAGATTGCCGCAGAAAACCTGGCAGATTATTGCGATGTGTTTTGTGAGCATGGATATTATACAGCTGAAGAAACAATTAATATTCTCACTGCTGCAAAAAGCTATGGATTAATTCCAAAAGTTCATGCAGAACAATTAAGTAATTCAGGCGGAGTAAAAGCAGGAGTATCAGTTGGTGCTATCAGTGTTGACCACTTGGAATATGTAAACGATGAAGACATAATTGCATTGAAGAACTCTCAAACCATGCCGACTATTTTACCGGGCGCACAATTCTTTTTACAGGAACCTTTTCCTCCTGCACGTAAAATTATAGATGCAGGTTTACCTGTTGCAATTGCCAGTGATTATAACCCGGGAAGCTCGCCCAGCGGCAATATGAACTTTATGGTTTCATTGGCTTGTATTCAATATAAGATGACACCCGAAGAAGCAATCAATGCTGCAACAATAAACTCAGCTTATGCAATGGGGTTAAGTCAAACACATGGTAGTATTGCCATTGGCAAACAAGCGAATGTTTTTATTACGAAAGAAATTTCTTCGTATGCATTTTTACCTTATTCATTTGCAAGTAACAATATTGAAACAGTAATTATTAACGGAAATATTATTCACCACTAAGTACACTTAGAACACCAAGAAAAAACTAAGTGAACTTGTGTTCTTAGTGGTAAAAAAATAAAACCATGAATCAATTAATTGAATGTGTGCCTAACTTTTCTGAAGGCAATGATTTATCAATCATCAAGCAGATTACGGATGAAATTGAAAAAACAGAAGGCGTGAAACTGCTGAATGTTGATCCCGGAAAAGCGACAAACAGAACAGTTGTAACATTTGTCGGAAGTCCTGAAGCATGTGTAGCAGCGGCTTTCAGTGCAATTAAAAAAGCAGGTGAGCTAATTGATATGAGCAAACACAAAGGTGAGCATCCTCGCATGGGAGCTACTGATGTTTGTCCGTTTATTCCTATTGCAGGAATTACAATGGAAGAGACCGCTAGATATGCTCAGCAACTGGCAAAGCGCGTTGGTGAAGATTTAAATATTCCTGTTTACCTGTATGAAAGCGCACAGAAGAATACTGCGCGTAATAACCTATCTGTTATTCGCGCAGGTGAGTATGAAGGTTTTTTTAAGAAGATAAAACTTGCCGAATGGAAACCCGATTTTGGCCCTGCTGAATTTGATGCAAAACGCGGTGCAACAGTTATTGGTGCAAGAGATTTTCTTGTAGCATACAATGTAAATCTGAACACTACTTCAACCCGCAGAGCAAATGCTGTTGCCTTTGATGTGCGTGAAGCAGGTCGCACAAAAAAAGATGAGAAAGGCAAAGTTGTAAAAGATGCAAATGGTAATCCTGTTTCCATTCCCGGAACATTGAAAAGTGTTAAAGCTATCGGTTGGTATATTGAAGAATATGGTGTAGCACAGATATCTATTAATCTTACCAATATCAATGTAACGCCTGTCCACATTGCTTTTGATGAAGTCAGCAAAAAAGCAACAGAGCGTGGTATGCGTGCAACAGGTTCTGAGTTGGTTGGATTAATTCCACTGAATTCTTTATTAGATGCCGGAAAATATTTTCTAAAAAAACAGAAACGTTCAACAGGAGTTTCTGAAAAAGAGTTAATCAAAATTGCAGTAAAGTCATTAGGATTAGATGAACTAGCACCTTTCAAACCCGAAGAACGTGTGATAGAATACTTGTTGAAAGACCCGTCAAAAGCAAAACTCATCAGAATGAACCTTGCTGACTTTGCAGATGAAACAGCAAGTGAAAGTCCTGCACCGGGAGGTGGCAGCATCTCTGCATATATTGGTGCATTAGGTATTTCATTGGGTACTATGGTTGCCAATCTCTCCTCACACAAACAAGGTTGGGATGAGCGTTGGGAAGAGTTTTCTGATTGGGCTGAGAAAGGACAAAAGATAAAAGATGAGCTTTTGAAGTTGGTAGATGAAGACACCAATGCGTTTAATAAAATTATGACTGCGTTTGGTTTACCAAAAGCAACCGATGAAGAAAAGAAAGCACGGACACAAGCCATTCAGGAAGCAACAAAATATGCAACTGAAGTTCCGTACAGAGTGATGCAACTTTGTTACTCTTCATTGGAAATTATAAAAGCAATGGCAGAAACAGGAAATCCTAATTCTGTTTCAGATGCCGGTGTTGGAGCATTGTGTGCACGCTCTGCGGTGATGGGTGCTTTTCTGAATGTGAAGATAAATGCAGCGGGATTGGAGGATAAAGATTTTGTGAAAGATATTCTTGCAAAAGGACAGGAAATAGAGAATAAAACTCAGGCAGAAGAGGCAGAGATTTTAAAAATTGTGAATGCGAAGATTATTTAATCACACAGAGACACAAAGCCACAGAGTTTTCTCAGTGTCTCCGTGCCTCTGTGATTATAACTCTTCCTGCCGGACAAAATAGTTTGCAGGAAATGCCGGTAACTCAGGCTTGTTTTTAAAGACACCAAACACTACAGAACCACTTCCACTCATGGAAGCATAAACTGCACCTGCTTTGTAAAGTTCATCCTTTATAGTAGCTATTTCAGGAAACATTTCCATCACAAGCTTTTCAAAATCATTGATAATTTTCCCGTTCCATTGTTCAACGGGCAACTGAATTAACTCCTTTAATGAAGTCTTTGGCATAGCAGGCTTTACCAACGAATAAGCTAATGGTGTAGAAACATGAACTCCGGGATGAACAAGTGCTAAGTGATAACCTTTTAAATCAACTTCCAGAAAATCTAATTTATCACCGCGCTCAAAAGCAAAAGCAGGTTTGTTGGCAATAAAGAAAGGGCAATCACTACCTAATTGTCGGGCATAATGATGTTTCTCTCCCCATGCAAGATTGAGTTCAAAAAGTTCATTCAACAGATTGATAAAAAAAGCTGCATCAGCAGAACCACCTCCTAATCCTGCACCAATAGGTATTATCTTATGCAAATGAATTTTAATCGCTGGCATAGGATAATCCTTACTGATAAGATGGTAGGCTTTAACACAAAGATTATCATCTGCATTTCCCGGAATTTCAATTCCTGAAGAAGTGAAACT
>CAMDBK010000191.1 GCA_945889235.1 Chitinophaga pinensis | reverse complement strand
AGTAACGGTTGAGGCTAACCAAAGATTTGGACGAACTGCCCCCTCCGTCCTATTTGTTTCCTTATTCAAATCTACAATTGTTTAATACCGGCTAGAAATAAAGCCCTTGTTTTTGAATTGTGGCTGTTAAGAGCAGATGATACTATGGTGTGTTTCTAGAAATACTTTTAATATCGAACGATAATTTGTCAAGACCTTTCTGAATGATCGTCCAAACAATTTTGTAGTCTACTCCCATATAGTCATGAACTATTCGGTTGCGAAAACCAACTATTCTGAACCAGTCAATTGTGGGATACCTGTCTTTAAATTCATCGGGAAGACGGTTGGCAGCCTCTCCAATAATTTCAAAGTTACGGATAACAGCGTCTGATGTTTTTGAATCCTGACTGAAGGTTTCGTAATCGTGTTCTGCGGTATATCTTTTTATTTTTTCAACCGCCTCTAAAATGTCAGCGAGCAAAAGCTTTGGTTCACGCTTAGACATAATATAAATCTTGCTCTATCTGTTTTAAATACTGAGGCTTTACACCATTTTTTGAAACAAGGTCAACCTTCATCTTCAGCAATTTTTCAAGTTCATTGGCAAGGTCTATAAACTCAATGCCCACAGGCTTTTTAAAATCAACTAAAATATCCACATCGCTGTTTTCGGTTTGCTGACCGCGACCGTAAGAACCAAACACAGCCAGCAAACTAAGACCATACTTATCGGTAAGCCTTTGCTTGTTGCTTGTTAGGGTTGCTTTTATATCTGCCAGACTTGTCATGTTACAAAAGTAAGAAAGTAAAATGAACCGTGGATTAATTGGTTGTTGAGGGGGCGAAAGTAGGGAAGATTAACCTCCAACAATTATCTTTTTATAAAAGCTGTTTCCATTGCTTAGTTCGCCTCTTAAAATATAGATTCCTTTTTCTAAATTTATAATCTCAATTGAATGTGTTGTGTTGGCAGGCATATCATACAATTCACTTACAATTCTTCCTCCTGCATCATAAATATACATGCTTTTAACAGTATAGTTTGATTTTAAGTAGAGTTTGTCTAATGATGGGCAAGGAAAAACTAATACCGAATCTTCAGGAAGCGGCTGATATATTTTTGAAGTGAAGAACCACGCTGTTGTGTCATACCAGTGAGAAGTAATAGGCCCCCCAAAAGGCCCCCCGTCAAACGACCAATTGTCTTTTGTAATTAGCTTCATAAATGGCAACTCTGAACTATCTGCGTACCATTCATAAGTATAAGTAATTATGCCGTGTGAACCATGGCTGCCAGCCTGTTGATGAAATGTGTAGTGTTTTAAAGTTCTGAGTACATTTGAAAAAATCGAATCCGGAGTGATAGTTGTTCGTATGAATCAGCTGTTTTCGATCCTTCCCAGCTATATCCGTCTCCCCAACTGCTATACGTTTCCCCTCCTGTGCTCATATATGAATTGTATTGAAAAGGAAATTTTAAAACAAATTCTCCACCGCTCTCAATATGTTGAGAAGAAAACGCAGTGGAAATCCAAGACATATGATAAGCTTCATAAAATGAAGAATCTGTAATCCTGTATATGACATTGTCTGACCTCAAATAGCTATTATCTGTTGGGTCGGGAGCAGTAACATAAGACGGGTAGTCATACCCCAGAAAAGAATTGTAGTCAGAATTATGAGTATAGTAGGAATATGTTGTATCGCTTAGAATCTGTATATCCGAAAAATCCCAAACAGTATCAGCACCCGCATGAATAGCTTTTGTATAATCAAATACAATTTCTTTGTAAACATAAGCATACTCAGCCTTTGGCGTGTTTTTGCCGCTTAATAATACAGGTTGGCTTTTTAAATCAATACTAAAGTGGAGTATAAGAATTAGCAGAATTACTTGTTTTGTATTCATGTTAATTATATAGTATTGAAATTGGAGATGCACAAATATATTATAAAAACCCAAAATCAACCACTACGCCTTCTTCATAGTTACTCTTTCCACCCATATAGTTACCAGTTCCATTCATGTAACTAAGCACCGCCCGGGGATAGTTAAGCAAAACAAACACTACTCTGTACAACCCAAGGCAATAGTTGTCCATTTCTGTAGCTACATTGTCCATTCTTATAAGACAGTTGTTCATTTCTGTAGCTCCATTGTACATTCCTATAAGACAGTTGTACATTCCTATAACTCCGTTGTCCATTACGGTAGCTCCGTTGTGCATTCCTGTAATACCGTTGTACATTCCTGTAAGTTAGTTGTATATAACAGTCCATCTATTGTATAACTGAGCAAAAGTTTTTACCTTCGTAGCGACAATTTTACGTTTCGGAGCAAAAAACAGGGCATTTTACCCAAAAACAAGCAAAAATCAACCAAATGAAACAAATAACTGCAGAAGAAAAAGCCAAATTTGTTACCCACCCCATGGGCAAACAAAGCCTTGCCCGCATCATGTTAATGAACATGATGATAAATGACATCTTATTAATAGAAACTGCCGACTGGAAATGGAAATCTGCCACTCCCGCCTTCCTGTGCCGGAGAATAGAAAAGGAAACTGACCGCAAATTTGAGGTGGAAAAGGTATTGCAACCCAAAACCGGCTGGATAATTACCCGCGTAAAATAATACGTTACTATTAGGACTTGGCGCGGATTTTACTACTTTCGCAATCTGTTTTTTCGCACCCATGGCAAACTTAATTACCAAAAGTTATAAAAAAGATATTTTTTGCATTGAAGGGCACTGGGAACGCGATATGCGAAAAACCGACAGCATACAACCTGCGCTCAAACTTTTGAACCTGAATATGGGCGTGAAATTTTATTATCAGCGCAGCGCAACGCTGGAAGAAATTGCACACGTAAGTTTAGAGTACAGCAAAAAAAAATATACCAAATACATTATTTTCTATTACGCTTTTCACGGATTACCCAACAGCATTCAGGTAGGAAATAAACACATTGACTTAGATGAACTGGCTGACCGCCTGGAAGGAAAACTGGAAGGAAAAATAATTCACTTCGGATGTTGTCAAACACTTGGAATTAATAAACGCAGGCTCACCCATTTTTTAAATAAAACAGGAGCGCTTGCTATTTCGGGCTACACCAAAGACATTGATTTTTTAAAATCCACCGTGTTGGATTTACTTTATTTCCACACCTGCCAGTTTTGGCAAGACATCCGCAAAATAGAAAAAGACATGAATAAATTTTATCGCCCTATGGTGAAGGATTTGGGATTCAGAATCGTTTACCGGACCTCATAAATTCGTTCGTCATGCTGAACTTGTTTCAGCATCTGGGCAATGTCTGGGAGACATTGAGCCAGCATGTGATGATGATGAGACCCTGAAATAAATTCAGGGTGACGGTGCCCCATAATACTTCTTCAGCACCTTATCAAAATTACAGCGGCTAATATCCACCGCAATAATTTTTCCGGTGTGGTCAACCAGATAATTTGCAGGAATAACATGCACGCTGAAAGCCTTTAGCTGCTTAGATTCCCAGCCGTTGAAATCAGTGATGTGATTTTTCCAGTTCAGGTTTTGTTGCTCAATTCTGCGTTTCCACAACGCAGTATCTTTGTCTAATGAAATACTTACCATTTCAAAATCATGACCTCCGTATTTTTTTCCTTTATACACTTCATGCAACTCTGCTAATTCGGTATTGTGTTTCAAACAATCGCTGCACCATGCCGCCCAAAAATTTACCAAAACAATTTTTTCTTCACCGGTAAATGACGAAAGATTTACCGTGTCACCATCCGGTGTAATTCCGGTGTAATCAGGAATCGTATCGCCTTTTTCCAACATAGAGTTTGAACTGTTGCACGAACCAAAAAGCAACACCAGAAAAACAGGGAAATAAAAAAAATAATTTTTACTCACAATAAATTTTAATTAATCACGTTAATACAACCAAACTTAAATAGTTCGCTTTGCGTCTTTGCTCCTTTGCGAGCAAAAAAGTTTGCGAAGATATACAATGTAAAAATCCTAAATTTGCCACCCCATGCATTTCAACAAACTAATTGTCTCTTTGTTTTTCGCGCTGCTTACTTCCCTTGCATCGGCACAGGGAATAGGCATAGGCGAATGGCGCGACCACCTTCCCTACACCAGCGCAAAAACCTTAACCGAGGCGGGCGACCGTGTTTACTGCGCCTCAGAGGAAGGATTGTTTTACTACAGCAAATCAGAAACAACCGTTGAAAGGCTAAGCAAAATAACAGGCCTTTCAGATATCGGTTTCAGCACCATTAATTTCGACATAGCAACCAATACGCTTGTAATTGCATACAACAACGCCAACATTGATTTAATACAAGACAACCGCATCATTAATATTCCCGATATCAAACGCAAAATAATTCCGGGAAATAAAATCATCAACAAAATATTTTTCAAAGACAACTACGCCTACCTCGCCTGCGGTTTTGGTATTGTTGTTCTTGACTTAATTAAAAAAGAAATAAAAGACACCTACTACATTGGCGACAACGGTGGTTACACCAATGTAACCGACATCACCTGCGATGGAAATGAGTTTTTTGCAGCTACCCAATCGGGTGTATATCATGCATCGGTTAATGCTTCTAACCTTGCCAATTATAATTTCTGGACAAAATATAACACCATACCAACGGCATCGTTTTACAACGCAGTAGAATTTTATAAAGGAAAAATATATGCTAACTTAAATCTGCCAACAGCGCATGATACACTGTATGTATTTGATGGCAGCAACTGGAATTATTTTGATACCATCACCTACACCGATGTGCGCAACATAACGGCTATGCACAATAAAATGGTTGTTTGCGGAGCCGGATTTTTAATGGTTTATGATTCAACCTTAACTATTTTTCACAACATCTATAAATACTTCAACTTTGAAAACAGTCCGAGCTCAAATGTTTTTGATGCCTTTGCAACTGAAACTACTGATATATGGATTGCTGACGGTAATTATGGGTTGGTAAAAAATTCAAACCTGTGGGATTATTCTAAATTCTATCCCAACGGTCCGCGCTTTGCAACCGCGTTTGATATGTCGGTTCAAAACAGCAACCTGTGGGTGGCATCGGGTTCTGTAAACTCTGCATGGGGTCCTTTATTTGATAGAAAAGGCGTGGCCTCTTTCATTAATAATTCATGGAATACAATTTATCCCAAAGACGATAACGGAAACGATGTGAATGATTTAATCCGCGTTGCTGTTGACCCTAATAATTCTTCGCGTGTTTTTGCCGGCTCGTGGATTAATGGAGTTGTTGAAATTAATAACAACGCACAAACCGCTATGCTCGATACGGTAGTTAATGGAACCGTTACATCACTAAAACCGCTTTCAGGAATTCCGTGGATACGCATTGGCGGACTTGATTTTGATTCCGATGGAAATCTTTGGATAGGAAACTCAAACGTTAACACCCCTATTTCTGTTTTAAAAACTAATGGCACCTGGAAAAATTTTAACCCGGGAAATGCATTCAACCAAAATCTGGTGGGCGATTTAATTGTGGATACCTACAACCAGAAATGGCTCATGCTTCCGTACGGAACGGGTTTGCTTGTATTCAATCATGGAGAATCCATTGACAACACAAGCGATGGCGACCACTATAAAAAACTTACCACTGCACTTGGCAGTGGTGGCTTGCCAAGTAATTATGTTTACAGCATTGCCGAAGATTTAGACGGAGAAGTTTGGGTGGGCACCGACAAAGGCATTGCTGTGTTTTATTCGCCCAGTGAAATTTTTGCAGGAAACGGAAACTTTGATTCGCAGCAAATATTAATTGAGCAAGACGGTTATGCGCAATATCTTTTTGAAACAGAAATTGTAAGTGTAATTGCAGTAGATGGTGGCAACCGCAAATGGATAGGAACACAAAGCGCAGGTTTATTTCTTATGTCGCCCGATGGAACACAGGAGTTGCTACATTTTACTGAAGAAAACAGTCCGCTTTTTTCAAACAACATCATGAGCATTGCTATTGATGATATTACAGGCGAAGTTTTTATTGGCACACAGAAA
>CAMDBK010000190.1 GCA_945889235.1 Chitinophaga pinensis | reverse complement strand
GTTGGAATGATACCCGGAATGGGCAAAGCAATGAAGGATGTGGACATTGACGAAAATGCTTTTAAAGGAATTGAAGCAATCATTCAATCCATGACAAAAGCTGAACGTGAAACCCCTTCTCTGATTAATGGCAGCCGCAAAAATCGTATTGCAGCAGGCAGCGGAACAAACGTGCAGGAAGTAAACAAACTGATTAAACAGTTTGAAGATACCCGTAAAATGATGAAGTTGTTTCAGGACAAAAATGCAATGGCTAAAATGATGCGCAATATGCCTGCGGGAATGAAGAAGTAGGCAAAACTTATTCGTTCTGAGAAATCTCAGGTTGGCAGAAGCATTAAATTTCTCCCAACATCAATCTCCTTGTTCCGATTTTGGTTGGGGTTTCCCCAACATCAATCCCATCGTTCCCGAAATGGTTGGGATTTCCCCAAGGTAAATGGGAACGTTCCCTAACTCGTTGGGGTTTTCCCAACGGTAATCCCATCGTTCGTGAAATGGTTGGGGTTTTGCCAATGATAATCGGATAAAGGAGATTAGATTTTGGGAAATGCCAACGTTAATCCCATCGTTGCCTGAAGCGCTGGGGTTTCCCCAACGGAAATGGGAACGTTCCTAAAGTCGTTGGGGTTTCCCCAAGCCTAATCCCATCGTTCCGCAAATAGTTGGGGATATGCCATTGATAATCGGAACAAGGCAGCTTACGAAAAAAAGAAAACGTAGTAAAGGCAACAAACACTAATTAAACTTCCCCCTCCTATCCAAAAACTGCTGCCACATTTGTAAGAACTTTTCAGAAGCACGTTTTACGGGTTCAATATCCACCCCTTCTTTTGCCATCAGTTTCCAGTGCGAATCCATTAAACCCGGGTGCGCCATTCCCTGTACTTCAATATCTTCATACGCCATTCCGGGAACAAGCTCATAGCAGCCATCCTTGCCGTAGCGCGGGCGGTGGTGGTTTACCCATCCGTTAAAATCACTCTGGAAACCAATGCTGATATTGACCAATTCTTTTTCGTCAAGGTCTTTCAGGGTAAGATTAGTATTGCCATAAATAGCAGCAATATTAGTTTCAATAAACACTTTCAAGGCAAGGTAACTGAAGATGTATGAATCAATAGAGCCATTGCAATAACGGGTAAGGCTGTCGAGCTTTGCTTTATACTTTTCAGAAGGCTTAAAAGCCATCAATGATTCACCGCTCAGCGGCAACGACATTAATCCTTTGTTGCGGTATATATTTATAACATCCTCCTCCTCTACTCCGCGCGGATGATTTTGTATTGGCTTAAACATATCGTGCGTAACCAAAGGCGGAATACCTTTTTCTTCCATAAAGGAAAGTGCACCTTTGCGGGTTAAATCGCTCATGTGGGTAAGGTCGGTCATAACGCCTGCATTGGCAAGCCATTGGATAGCCTGTTTACCTTTTTCAGTCAAGCCTCTCTTTTTTTCTCTGCGAAAAAGTCCTTTAATATTGAGCAAAGAAGTTCCAAATCCCGGTCTGATTGCAGATGCGCCATACCTGGAATCCATAAGATGAACAAGGGTAATAAACGACACACCTTGCTCAGCCCAGAAGTTTGCATCTTCTTGGCTGTCCACTATATTTCTGCCATTTTCAATGGAAAAAATAATAATTGTTTTATCGGTAGTATTCACCAGTTCCCTTACCTCCTGCGGTGTTCGTGCAATTGCAAAACCTTCCGGATTATTTTTTACAAACTCTTTGAAATAATCAAAATGCCTGAGCAACATTTTACGGGCATTCTTCCTGCTCCACATATTTTCGCGCGTTATAGCACCCACCACCATAATACGTAACCCTTTATTATGATTGAAATAGTTGGCGTAACTGATATTTTTAAGAAAATGTTTGTACCTAAGTTTGGGAGGATGCTCTTCATCAATCCATGTCATACCTTTCCCGAAAAAAGAAAAAGGAATGTGCATGGTTGGGTGCACCTGCAAATCCATGTATTCACGGATTTCCTGCGCTGTTGTGTGAAAATACAATCCAGAAATAATAACCAATGCAATAAGACTTTTACAACGAAGCATAGATAAAAATTAGTCGGTTAAAATAATGCTAATTGAATTAGGTACTACAAAGTATATTCGCACTCTCAGATTTTACAATGAAGTACTGCAAGATTATTTTTCTATTTCTCTTCATCACCTCACAGAATGGTTTTGCCCAAACCTGGGTTGATTCACTTGATGCCTATGCCCGTGAAAAATATTTGCCTGCCAATCATTACAAGTGGGACTGGCAGAACGCTGCATTATTAAAGGTAATGGTGATGGAATATGAGTTAAGTCCTGAACCGCAAAAACCAATTTATTTCAACTACATCAAAAAAGCCATGGATAAAAACTTTGGCTTTGCAAACGGCAAAACACCCAATGCAGTTGCTTCTGGTTTAGGCATGGCCTTTTTATATAAAACTACTGGTGAATTGAAGTATCTAAGCAAATGCGAGAAAATATACAGCGATTATAAAAACATACGCAGAACAAAGGAAGGTGGCGTTTCGCACCTGATGCTTTTTACTGAACTATGGGACGATACCGGTTTTATGGTTGGACAATTTTTACTCGCGATGTATGATGCAACAGATGATGAAAAATACTTAGATGAACTGGTTCTTCAAATAAGAATTCACCGTGAGAAACTACTTGATAAAGAATGGGGGTTATGGCGACACGGCTGGGATGCAGACACTAAAAATCATTTGTGTCTTTGCAGCAAACCGCATTGGCAAACCAAAGATGATAGAAAAAGCGCAGAGATTTGGGGACGCGGAAACGGCTGGATTGTAGTTACGCTTTCCGATATTTTAGAGACACTTCCGCGCAGCAATACGCATTGGAGTGAGTTTGCCGGATATCTGAAAGAAATAATTGTTCATCTTCCGGAGTTACAGGATGTAAAAACAGGACATTGGTTTCAGTTGCCCGTTAGAAAAGCTGAACCGGATAATTTTATTGAAAGCTCCTGCACCGCCATGTTTGCTTATGGCATTGGCGCAGCACTGCGTTTGGGTTTGGTTACTGGAAACAATTATTCTGATGCAGTTGACAAAGCATACAACGGATTAAGAAAACACAGCATTGTTAAAAAAGGAAAAACCTTCCTGACCACTGCAAACATCTGCACCGGCACCTGCATTGGCGACAAAGACTACTACTTGAAAAGAGGCGTACAGCAGGGCCGTCCTTTTGGCCTTGGAAGTTTTATCCAATTCGGATTGCGCTATGAGATGGACAAAGGATTGCGCCCTGATTTCGGAATAAAGAAAGCGACTCCTGTTGCTACAATATTAGAAGGAGTTTATCCCGAAATGATTTTTGTTGAAGGCGGTGAATACGAAATGGGAAGCGATGATAAAGTAAGGGGCGGAAGTCCGCGACATAGTGTTATGCTGAACAGTTTCTACATCGGCAAATACGAAGTGAAGCAGGATTTATGGCAAGCTGTGATGGGCAGCAATCCCAGCTTTTTCAAATGTGCTGATTGTCCGGTTGAAGAAATAATACTGAAAGAAATAGATACCTTTCTGGTTAAGTTATTTCAGCTGACAGGAAAACATTTTCGCTTGCCTACTGAGGCAGAATGGGAATACGCTTCCTTAGGCGGAAAGCTCAGCAAAGGTTATACATACAGCGGAAGCAATACAGTGGATGAAGTAGCCTGGTTTGCAGACAATGCCGAAAATAAAACGCATCCCGTTGGACAAAAGAAACCAAATGAATTAGGATTGTATGACATGAGCGGAAATGCCTGGGAAGTTTGCAGCGATGATTTCAAGCTAGGTTTTTACAAACACAGTCCGAAACTAAATCCGCGAAATACAAAGAAAGGAATGTTCCGTGTTGCCAGAGGCGGGTCGTGGCGCAGTGATGAGTTGCGCTGCCAAAGTAAAGCCCGTAACCGTTTTGCCCCGGATCATCACAAAGAAAATGGATGTTTCAGATTGGTGTTGGATAAATAAGTTTTAGTATTTTCTAAAACTTGCAAATAACTCTGCTTTTTCTTCTTCCGTTAAGTGTCGCCACTCCCCAACCTTTAGTTTATCAAGGCTGATATTCATAATACGCACGCGTTGCAGCTTTAAAACCTGGTAGCCAAATACATTACACATTCTGCGTATCTGTCGGTTAATTCCTTGTTTCAAAACAATACGGAAGATTCGTCTGCTCTCAGGTTCCGGTGTAATTTTACAAGGCATTGTGATACCAATTCCTATGTCCATTCCTTCAGCTACAGCTTTTACAAACTGTGTGCGAAGCGGGAGGTTTAGTGTAACAACATATTCCTTTTCATGCTCAAAATCAGGATGCGTAATTTTATTCATTATAGGCCCATCATTAGTCAGCAATATCAATCCTTCTGAAGCTTTATCCAATCTGCCAACAGGTAAAATACGCTCTGGAAAGCTGATGGCATCAATGATATTACCTTCAATTTTTTCGGTGGTGCAAACTATTCCAACAGGTTTGTTATAGGCAATGTAAATAAAGTCTTTGGTCGTTTTCATGCGTTGCTGCAAAGGTATCTGTATCTTTGCATGACAAAACAGACAATGATTAAAACCTTTTTCTTCTTTTTAATTTCTGTATTTATTATTTCACCTGCTTTTGCTCAGGCCCTGAAATTGAATTGCACTCAAATGATTAACACAGAAAAGAACCTTAATAAATCCAATTCATTGGATAACGCTTATTTATTTACCCAGCAAAATCTTCTTTCGTGCAATTCATTAAGTTCAGTTGATAAAGGAGTTCATTATACTGCCCTGTTTTGCAGACTAGAAAACACCCTTCACAAACAACTGAATGTGTGGGTAAAACTAAGAGCCGGCAATGATGATGAGTACAGAAAATTCTGCGGTCAGTGGTAAAAGAAGACGAACAATCGCAATTCCTTATTTTGTACTTTTGCCCTTCATGTTCAGAATAATAAATCTTTTCTTTTTGTTGCTGCTGGCAACAAATTGTCTTGCTCAAACTACTACACAATCAAAAAGAGTAGTCAAGCCTGTTACCATTGATGGAAATGCACAGGAATGGATAAATCCATTTAGCTTATATGAGGCAAAAACACAACTTATGTTTGCAATTGCCAATGATGACAGCACTTTGTATCTCTGCTTTCAGTGTCCCGACATGGTAAATCAGGATAAGATTATGAAAGCCGGAATGGAAGTAAGTATACTACGCAAAGGAAAAAATAAGATGGATGCTTCTATTCAGTTTCCGCTCAAAAAAAATGTGAAGGGCGAAAAAACAGAAGATATTTATGTAGAAAACCTAGGTGGAATTGACGGAATAAAATCTAATTTTCTGTTAAATAATTATGTGATGTTGACCAATGGCTTTGCCACACAGAATGGCACTTTCCCGATGAAAGAAAGCAAAGGTATACTGATAGCCATGAACTGGGATATCACGAATACGCTTGTTTATGAAATGGCTATTCCGCTTTATGAATTATTTGGAAATGGATTTACTACCGAAGAACTGACAAAAGAACTTATTCTTGGTGTTGAAATATTTGCAGTTGAACGCCCCGCTGATATGGATAACGCTAACCTTAGTAGCCTAAACACAAACAACGCTGCAAGTGTTGTAAACGGTGGCGGTATGCAAACCTATGGTGGCATGGGTAACGGAACCGGGGGCGGCATGCAAAATACAGGATCTATGGATGGAATGAATAGTATGAATGGAATGAACAACGGCATGGGCGGCATTGGTATGAACGGATATCCCAACAACAGCATGGCCGGCATGAACGGTATGCAAAACAACGGTGCCGGATGGGATGGCAGTACTACTCCTCAATACCGCGACATCAGCGGAATGTTTGAACGAACAGAAATGAAACAGAAGTTCCTACTTTCTGTTGCACCCTGAAACTTCTAATTAGTCGCACCTCAAAAAGTCAATTTTAATTTTTGACCAAAATAATTCCAATAAACAAACAGGATAAAATTATGAATGAGTTGCCAAAAATTAATTGCCTCTGTTCGCCAGAGGTTCATGACTCGTTTAAAATTCATTGCTGCGGCTGC
>CAMDBK010000189.1 GCA_945889235.1 Chitinophaga pinensis | reverse complement strand
GACCTCTGCCGTGACAGGGCAGCATTCTAACCAGCTGAACTACCAGCCCAAGGAGAATTTTATCTTGTAGTGAACCAGAGGGTTCAAAAATCACATTTTATCTTAAAGAACTACTGTACCTTTCGGTAAAAGAGGGTGCGAAAGTAACTCATTTTTGCAATCCTGCAAAAATTATTTATCGCTAAGGTGGTAAGAGATGTATTCTACGCCATTGATAAGGGTTTGCGACATCTCATGAAACACCTGTACATAGTAACTTCCGGGTTTTTGAACCTCTAAATCCGGAAAATCAATTTTCAATAACTTTCTTCGGTATGGTAAAACCAATTCTTCGTTTACAATAAGCTCTTTGGTATAAAGCAAAATACCCTGAGATGGGCTGATTACTTTTATTTTTAAGTATAATTTATCAAAGTCAAAATTCTCGGTAAGTGAAACATTCAGATTAAGTACCTGATTTTTTTCATCATTTTTTGCAATCCTGAAAATCGGCAACTGGTCATCTTTCCAAACAGTTCCTGTAAATCTGCACATCTCACCTGTTGACTGCAAATCAATACCTGTTCCTGATTTTACATTGAAAGAACCTTTAATGTTTTCAAGCTTTATGATTTCATCGTTATTCAACCATAAACAAGCCTGGACTGAGTCGCCTTTTTGCAGATATAGTTCCTTTATTGTTCCGGTATAACTCTCGTCTAGATAAATGAAATCATTCAGTGTGTCATTTCCTATAATGTAATTTACTTTCAGAAAAATATCGAGGCGGACTTCCTTAATTGATTTCAAATTCAACACAAAAGAAACGTTGCAGTTTTTATCCGCTGAATACCTGACAACAACAGGTTTTTCACGAGATAAAGAAGTGAAATCGGCTGCATAAGAATGCATCGATAAAAACAATAACTGAATAAAAATAAGAGTATTCCTCATGGCTTTATAATCAACTCATTTTTTTACGCTTCAACAAATAGGGCAATAAAACCTGTCGGTAACCCTGTTTTATATCTGCCTCAATAAAATCAATTTTGTATTGTCCGCAGCGAAGCATCAATTCTTTTTTAAATTTTTGAGCGGCTTCTACATACGATTGTTTTATTTCATTCGGAACAACTCTGAGTTCTTCACCTGTTTCCAAATCAATAAATCGATAAGGTCGATTATCAAATTCAAAGTTTAATTCTTTTGAGTTATCAGTTACGTGAAATAAAATAACCTCGTGTTTATTATGGCGAAGATGTTGTAAGGCAGAGAATAATTCTTCATTTGTTTTTCCGCTGTTGTCCATCATGTCACTGAAAATGATAACGAGTGAACGCTTGTGAATGCTTTCTGCAATCCGGTGTAAAGATTCTGCTGCAACGGTTTTTTTCTTTGCTGTTAGTTCACGCTGCCGCAAAATACTTTCCAGTTCATGGAACAGTAATTTACTGTGCATAGTGCTGGAACGCGCAGGTGTGTGAACATCCACACTGTCTGAAAAAATACTAAGCCCAAAAGCATCACGCTGCTTTTTCAGTAAATGAATCAAAGCCGCTGCAGAATGAACTGCAAACGTGATTTTGTTTTCATGACCTGCTATATTTTTTTCGCTGTAAGGAAAATACATTGACGAAGAACTGTCAATCACCAACTGACAACGCAGGTTGGTTTCTTCTTCGTATTTTTTTACAAAAAGTTTTTCGGTGCGACCGTATATTTTCCAGTCAATATGGCGTGTTGATTCGCCTGTGTTATAAAGACGATGCTCAGCAAACTCTACCGAAAAACCATGAAAAGGACTTTTATGAAGACCCGTTATAAAGCCTTCAACCACCTGTTTCGCTATAAGCTCAAGGTGACTGAACTGCTGAAATTCCTGGCTACGGAGAACCTGTGGCATTAATTCATCTGGGCTTCCAGCTTGCCTGCAAGCACTGTTTTTGGAACTGCTCCAACTTGCTTGTCAACAACCTGTCCGCCTTTGAAAAATAAAATTGTAGGGATATTGCGAATACCAAACCGCGCTGAAATACCGGGATTGCTATCTACATCAACTTTGCCCACAACGGCTTTTCCGTCATAATCTTTTGAAAGTTCTTCCACTAAAGGACCAACCATGCGGCAAGGACCGCACCATTCTGCCCAAAAGTCAACCAATACGGGTTTGTCGGAGTTGATGACTAATTCATCAAAGTTTGCATCTGTTAGTTCAAGTGCCATAATTTTTCTGCTTTTTAAGGTTACAATATTAAGTATTTTCTGTTTGGGTTTTCAATTATCCTGCCACCGCTTATTTTATGCCAACTTGACGGGAATAAGAAGATAACAATTGACTTTTTGAAATGTTTAATTCAGTTTATACGTCACATTCAGGGACCTGCTGATTGAATCCAAAAATTCATTATCAGGGCTGATATATTTGCTGTGAAAGATGGATGTTCAATATTTACTTGTAGAGTTTAAGTCCTTTTATATACTTAAAATCTTTTGTGTTAAGGGTATAAACCGGAACATCAAAATACATAGCAGTAGCGGCAATAAGCATATCCCCAATATAAGGGCGATGGCTCAGGCTGTAAGTGATCATTAGCTCTGTGAAAATTTGTGAAATGTGTTCGTTAATTGGTATCCAGGGAAATTTAGCAAGGTGTTTTTTTATTAGTGGAACTTCTTTTTTATTCAGTGCGCCAAAATAAAATTCTCCAACTGTAATTTCACTGATATAAAGACGGTTTTCTCCAATCTTCTCACATTGAGTTCTTGTCTTTTTATTTCCCTTAAATAACTCAATAACAATATTGGTGTCAACAATTACAATTTGTTTTTCCGCCATGCATTTGCTTTGATATGTTTAATGTTGACAGAAGAATCTTTACCCGAACCAAATGTTTCCCAAAAATCTTCTTTGTTTTTGAATTTTGCAGCAGGCAGTTCTACAGGTTTAATAACTTTTCCTTTTTCAACCCATTTTACAAAACGAAGGTTCTTAAGTAACGAAAGCAATATGCCTGAATTAGAAGAGTTGTCAACTCCGATAATAATTTGTTCCATGATTTAAACTTTTTACAAAAATAGGAATTATTGCTCTAATTCAACTTATACGTCACATTTAACGACCTGCTGATTGAATCTAAAAACTCATTATCAGGGCTGATTTTTATTTTCTTGGAAGGCAAGTCAATAGCGAGGTTTTCATCGCGGTCAACCACCTGGAATTTCACGGAACAAGTTCCTTTTGATTTCTTTGAATTCTCATCTAAAATATCTGAAAGTTTATTGATGAAATCATCTGAAATTTCGGACAATGCAATAGTAATGGTAAGATTTTTCAATAGTTTTTCTCTCACCTCGGAAAGCAATTGCATTGTTGAGATTTTGAATTCCATTGAATCGCTCTGGTTCCAGCGTGGCTGAACTTTCCCGCGGATAAAAACAAAATAACCGGGTGTCATGTAAAGCTTGAATTTCACGTAATCCTCACCGAACAAAACAAACTCAAATGAATCATTGTAATCTTCCAACATAAAATTTCCGAAAGGTTTTCCGTTCTTGGAAATGCGGTGATTTACGGCAGTTATCATTCCTCCAAACGTAAATTCACGGTCTTTGTGTTTATTGATTTCACGCAATTCAGAAAGCGTGTTTTTGCAAAAGCCCATTTCAACTCTGTAAGTATCTAACGGATGCCCGGAAAGGTAAAAACCGATTACATCTTTTTCGTTCTTCAATTGCTCAAGGGCTCCCCAGGGCTCAACCACCGGAACTGTAGGCTCTGCAATCTGAACTTCACTGGCTTCACCGAACAGCGAAACCTGTGAACTGTTTTTCGCATCTTGGCTATTTGAACCATAACGCATGGCTTTTTCAAGAAAAGAATTTCCATCGCCTTCCGTTGCAAAATAATTTGCGCGATGCAAACCAAATGAATCAAATCCGCCACCGTAGGCAAGACTTTCAAATGTTTTTTTGTTGGCGGTGCGAAGGTTAATTCTTCTCACCAAATCAAAAATATTTTTGAACGGACCCTTCTCTTTCCGTTCATCAACTATTGCAGCAACTGCAGCTTCACCAACACCTTTTACTGCGCCCAAACCAAAACGAATCTCGCCTTTATTATTTACAGCAAAACGGTAATCTGATTCATTAATATCAGGACCAAGAACTGCAATTCCCATCCTGCGAGCCTCTTCAATAAAGAACGTAATCTTATCAATATTTTCGAGGTTATGAGTTAGCACCGAAGCCATGAATTCAGCGGGATAATGCGCTTTCAGGTAGGCAGTTTGAAAAGCTACAAACGCATAACAAGTCGAATGCGATTTATTGAAAGCATATTCAGCAAATGCTTCCCAATCCTTCCAGATTTTTTCTACAATTTTTTTATCGTGACCATTCTTTTCGCAACCGGCAACAAATTGTTCTTTCATCTCGTCCAACTTGTCTCTCAATTTTTTTCCCATCGCTTTGCGCAGGTTATCCGCATCGCCTTTGCTGAAACCTGCCAGTTTCTGAGAAAGCAGCATCACCTGTTCCTGGTAAACGGTGATGCCATAGGTTTCTTTCAGAAGCTCTTCCACTTCCGGCAAATCGTAAGTGATTTTTTGTTTTCCGTGTTTTCGCGCGATGTAATCCGGAATGTAAGCTGCCGGTCCCGGACGGTTCAACGCATTCAGCGCAATCAGGTCTTCAAAAGCCGTAGGCTTCATGTCGCGCAAAATAGGCATAACGTGCGGTGCCTCAAACTGGAAAACCGCTATGGTATTGCCTTTCTGAAGTAATTCAAAAGTTTTTTTATCGTCAAGCGGAACCGAGTCGATGTCAATTTTTATTCCGTGATTCTGCTCAATTAATTGCAGCGCATCTTTAATAATGGTAAGCGTTTTCAAGCCAAGAAAATCCATTTTCAGCAAGCCGGTATTCTCAATTACTTTGCCGTCAAACTGGGTTACCCATAATTCAGAATCTTTGGCAACACTCAGCGGAATATGTTCCAGTAAATCGCTTGGCGCAATGATAACAGCAGATGCGTGAATGCCTGTGTTCCGCACCGAACCTTCGAGCTTCAGCGCTTCCTGCAAAACTTTTGCACGTAAATCAGTACCTTTAAAAATTGTTTTCAGTTCAGCAACATTGTCAAAGGTTTCCTGCAATGTTGTGCCCGGTTTATCAGGAACAAATTTTACCAAGGCGTTGGCTTCTGCAAGCGGAAGATCGAGCGCGCGTGCTACATCTTTTATGGCAGATTTTGCAGCCATAGTGCCATAGTTAATAATCTGCGCTACCTGGTTTTTGCCATACTTTTGAATCACATAATTCAAAACTTTTTCACGCCCCACATCATCAAAATCCGTGTCTATATCGGGCATCGATTTCCGTGAGGGATTCAGAAAACGTTCGAAGAGCAATTCGTATTTTATCGGGTCAATATTGGTGATGCCAATGCAATAGGCAACAGCAGAACCAGCTGCGGAACCGCGCCCGGGACCAATAAACACGCCCATTTCCCTGCCTGCTTTAATGAAATCAGCTACGATAAGAAAGTAACCAGGAAAGCCCATTGTCCGAATGGTGAGCAATTCAAAATTGAGACGCTCTTCAATTTCAGGTGAAATATCTTTATACCTGTTTTTTGCTCCTTCAAATGTAAGATGGCGCAGGTAATCATCACCATCAATAAACCCTTCGGGTATTGGAAAGTTCGGGACAAGAATATCGCGCTCCAGTTTCAGCAATTCAACCTTATCAACTATTTCGTTTGTATTATCAAGCGCCTGAGGAAGGTCGTGAAATACCTGCGACATTTCCTTCTGGGTTTTAAAATAAAAGTTGTCATTCGGAAAACCGAAACGATAACCTTTTCCACCCTCTTCATCTGTTGCTTTTGGTGTGCTTTGTATGTCGCCTGTATTCACGCAAAGCAAGATGTCATGGGCATTTGCGTCCTGCTGATCCACATAATGTGAATCATTGGAAGCAATTATTTTCACATTGTATTTCTGCGCAAAACGAAGCAATACTTCGTTTACTTTATCCTGATCTGCAAGATTATGACGCTGCAACTCGATGTAGTAATCTTCGCCAAATAAATCAAGCCACCACTTGAAAACTTTTT
>CAMDBK010000188.1 GCA_945889235.1 Chitinophaga pinensis | reverse complement strand
TGAGGAAGATGTTATTTTTATGAAAAAAGCAAGTGCTCCGGAAGCTGATAAAAATTTGTCGGGCATGAAAATATTGTTGTGCGAAGACAATGAAATGAATCAGCGTTTGGTTGATAAAATAATACGCAAACAATGGCATGCTGACCTTGATATAGCTCCAAACGGAAAAGCCGGTTTTGAATTTTTTAAACAAAAAAATTACGACCTGATTTTGATGGATGTGCAGATGCCAGAAATGGACGGATTTGAAACAACCCGAAGAATTAGAAAATACCGCGACAAGAAAAAATCAAAAGTGCCCATTATGGCTATGACAGCGGATGCGCTGGCTGAAGAACGGAGAAAATGTTTTGATGCAGGCATGAATGATTACCTTTCAAAACCTTTTAAGCAAGGTGACTTGTTTAATAAAATTTTGAGACTTACCGGTAAACTAATTGATGAAGATAAAACTGAGGAACAACAGCCCGGCTTGTTTGTAAACACCCACGCACTCAAAGAACTTACGGGAGGTGATAATTTATTTATGGCTGAAATGATTGAAATTTATCTGCGCAATACACCGGCAATGATGAAAGAAATAAAGAGTAGCTTTAAAAAGTATGATTTTGTAAATCTTAAAAGAACTGCTCATAAAATTAAATCATCTTTTGGAATGATGGGCATGAATGAATCATGGCAGATAGCAGATGAAATAGAAAAAACAGATGAGAAGAATTTTGACGAAAAATTGTTGAATACTCAATTGAAAAGACTTGCAGAACTTGTTGCCGGTTCAGAAACCGACCTGAAACGTGAAATTGTAAATCTGAAATAAAAGCAATTAACTTTTTGCAACTACTGCTTGAGATGTTTCAAATTTTAGCACTTTAATTTCTGTACCCTTTTCAATGTAGCCGGTTAATGCGGTGGCATCATAAATTTCTCCCTCAACTGAAATTTTTCCGGCAGGTCGTAAATCTGTAAATGCTGTTCCTGTTTTTCCAACAAGGCTATTTCCTGCTGCAACATCAACAGAACTATATCCCTTTGAACTTTCATGAACGGTGGTCAATGCAAGTCGCCCGAAAAAACTGCTGTTCAAAAATCTGAAGCCAAGAAAAACTGAAAGTGGTATTGCAATCAGAAGTGCAGTAAAAACAATCAATACAGCTTCGGTAGCGCGTGAAGCACTCACAGGGTCAAAATCAAAGCCAACGTTTCCAACCAAACTTAAAAGCAGTGATGCAACCATCAAAATAATTCCTGAAATTCCTGCTACACCAAATCCGGGAATGACAAAAATCTCAACGGCAAGCAAAATAATTCCGATAAAGAAAACCAGGATTTCCCAATTGGCAGCAAGGCCTTCTAAATACAACGGAGCAAAATATAACAACGCACCAATAATTGCTGCAATGCTTGGTAAACCAAGTCCGGGAGCCTGCAACTCAAAATAAATTCCACCTATAATCAGCATGATTAAAACTCCGCTCACAGCAGGACTGATTAACCACCCAATGATATTATCTAATGTTGTTGGCTCAAAACGTGTGATTTCATACTTCTCCACTTTTGCAAGCTTCAGAACCTCGTCAATGTTTTCACCCATACCTTCGCAGAAGCCATGTTCCATTGCTTCTTTGGCGGTAAACGTCAGCACTTTTCCAGAGTCATTAATTCCTTCAATATAAATTCTGGGGTCAACCATCGCTTCTGCAATATTCGGATTTCTGCCAGTGGCTTCAGCAGTGGAGCGCATGGTACTGCGCATGTAACTTTGGTATTTATCAGGAAGCACTTCACCGTTTTCGTTTACAACACTTGCTGCACCTATGTTTGCGCCTGAGCGCATGTAAATGCTGTCGCATGAAATAGCAATCAATGCACCGGCAGAAGCTGCATTGTTATCAATAAAAACATACACCGGAATTTGTGAATGAAGGATTTTTGTGCGCATGGAATCAGCCTGTACTACTGCGCCTCCGTAAGTATTCATGTGCAAAAGAATCAAATCAACTTTTAATTCTTCAGCCTGGTTAAAAGCCTTTTCCATCTTTCTCCATATTCCAGGACCAATTTCTTCTTTCACATCAAAGACATAAACTTTTGCTTGTTTGTTTGCAAACTGATTTGGTTTGATTGAATCTTTTGAAATGCTGAGGCTGTCAGCAAAGGATGTAAAGACAAAAAATATAAAAAGGAAAAAAGAAAGTGTTGATTTTTTCATTGCTATTAAATATTTACAAAGTTATAAATAGGTAAGATGAAATGATTTTCTTTTTTTTGTTCTGGATAAGAAATAATTATGACTCTAAAACAACGCTTCCAAAAAGCAATAGACTATTTCAGCAAAAACATGCCTGTTGCAGAAACAGAGCTGGTGTATGATGAGCCCTTTTCTTTATTAGTAGCGGTAATTCTCTCCGCGCAATGCACCGACAAGCGTGTGAACATGACTACTCCGGCTTTGTTGCTTCGCTTTCCTGATGCGGAAACAATGGCTGCAGCGTCATCGGATGAAATTTTCCCTTACATCAGAAGTATCAGCTATCCTAACAATAAGGCAAAGCATCTTGCAGGAATGGCGCGTATGCTGGTTGAAAAGTTTAACAGCACCGTTCCTTCTGATGTTGACAAACTTCAGGAACTTCCGGGAGTAGGAAGAAAAACTGCAAATGTAATTGCATCGGTTGTTTACAACCAACCTAAGATGGCTGTGGATACGCATGTTTTCCGTGTTTCGGCAAGAATAGGTTTGACAGTGAATTCAAAAAATCCATTGGAAACGGAAAGACAATTAGTAAAATATATTCCTGAAGATAAAATTGCAATTGCTCACCACTGGCTGATTTTGCATGGGCGTTATGTTTGTACAGCCCGTAGTCCAAAGTGCGGAGAATGTGGTATCCGTGATTTTTGTAAGTATTATGAATCGACTACAAATTTTACCGCAAAGGCGCATAGAAAAATAAAAAGGTATTAAAAACATTGTGTCTTTGCGCCTCCGTGGTGAATCATTAAATTAGCTCCCTGAAAAGAAAAACGAATGGCATTTATCAAACTGCTGCGTGATAAAAATACTGCCGATACTGAGTTGGTCAGTCGCTTCCGCCTTTCGCACAATTCTGATTATGTAGGTGAACTTTTTCAGCGCTATACACATCTTGTTTTTGGTGTGTGCATGAAATACCTGAAAAATGAGGAAAGTTCAAAAGACGCAGTGATGGAGATTTTTGAAAAGTTGTTGGTTGATTTGAAAAAACACGATGTTGATAATTTCAAGTCTTGGCTTTACAGCGTTGCAAAAAACCATTGCCTGATGAAGCTTCGCAAGGATAAATCACAGGCGAATCATACCGATGAATATGGAAAAGAATCACTGGCAATTATGGAAAATGAAGAACCTCTGCATCTGGAGAACGGAGAAGAGCAGGGAACACTGGATAAAAAATTATATGAAGGAATTGAGCATTTGAAAGAAGAACAAAAGGTATGTGTTGAATTGTTTTATATGCAGAATAAATCGTATGAAGAAACCGCTGAAATTACCGGCTACACAATGAAACAGGTAAAAAGTTATTTGCAAAACGGTAAACGGAATTTAAAAATTTACTTAACCGAAAAAGGAAGAAATTCCTGAAATCATGAGTTCGAAAAAAATAAAAATATTTGATGAAACAGGTTGCCTTTCTCAGCAGGCATTGACGGAGTATGCGCACGGCAAATTGGGAATTCACCTGAAAAAGCAGGTAGAGATTCACATCAATGAATGTGATTTTTGTCGTGAGGCGTTGGAAGGTATTTCGTTGATGAAGAATAAGGAATCTGCGCGAGCAGCAATTACGCAGTTAAATCAAAAGATTAGTAATTACGGAAAACCCGAAGAAGCGGTTGTTAAAGTAATTACAATGAATTACTGGAGAATAGCAGCAGCCATTACCATTTTTGTGGTGCTGGGTGGCGGAGTCCTTTATGTTGCTTATAATCCAACATTCAACAACAAAATGGCTGTTGCCAATAAAAATGAAGAAAAAGACTTAGCTGAAAATAAACAACTTGAATTACCAAAACCAGATGAGCAAGTTACAGATACTTTAACAGCTGCATTTAAATCACCTCCTCCCCCTGTTACTACATTAAATGCTTTAACATTGAAAGATGAAACCTCGGAAGAAGTTGCATTGGAAAATGACACAAAATTTTTGCCGGGAGATGGTCTTGCAGCAACAGAAGATAAAAACGCGGAAGATATTTCGGGTAATAATTTTGCAACAATGACTGCAACAGGAGGAGTTTCTAATGTTGCGCCCTCATTTTATAATCCGCAGGGTTTTATTGCCAATCAAAGCAATGGAGTTTTAAGTGATTCTGTTTTTACATTTGATACTGACAGATATGTAACAGATGATGCAAACGCTGCAATGGCTCAGGAAACACCTGCTACTCTTGAGGCTGTGACGATTTCACGCACTGCAAAAAATAAATCAAATGATAAAAAAGCGCAGAAGGAAGCAGATGAATTTGCAAAGAATGAAAACAAAGGAAAAGCAGAAGCGGAGAAAAGAACTAGAGCCGGTGAAGGCAGTTTAGCTGAGGTAAATTACAAAGATGAAACAGTTTCAAAATCTGTGCAGCAGGCCGCTTCAATTGATTTTGAATCTCTGAAAGTTGCAGATGAAAGAAAGGAAGTAGAGCAGACGAGAAGAGATCTGGAACTTGCTGCCGAAACAAAAAAACCGGAAGAACAAAAACAAAATAACAACGCAGAACCCTACACTATTGTTGAGAAAATGCCCTATTATCCGGGTGGTGATATTGCTGTGTTAAAACAAATCCGTGATAATATTAACTACCCACAGTCAGCAAGAGAACAGGCAATTTCAGGAACTGTTTTTATCAGTTTTGTAGTAACTGAACAAGGCAAAGTAACAAAAGTAAAAGTGTCAAAAGGAGTAAGTAAGGAACTGGATAACGAAGCGGTTCGTGTGGTTTCGCTACTTAAAGATTTTACTCCGGGAATACAGGGAGGAAAGGCCGTTCCGGTTCAGATGAATCTTCCAGTAAAATTCAGTCTGGAATAATTAACCTGAAAATTTATATAGCTAACTCCTTTAATGGATTGAATATAAATACAATTCTTCCATTTTCTTTGCCCTGAATTATTTCTTGGTATGATAAACAATATTTTCACCCTTTTGCAAAAGCAGAAAATTTTTTCTATACTTTTGTGCTGCCGAAAAGATGCACCCGATCAATCTCCGCATCCCCACAGCATAACATAGTGTTTAATTTTATTTTTTCAATGCAATGAAAACTGCGTTTTCCTTTTCATTTGGCGCATTACTTGCTGCCGTGCTCGTAAGTTTAACCCCCGCTCCTGCCCTTGCCCAGAGCAGTATTACCAGACTAAGCGAAGGTCAGTTCGCCATCATTAACCCTGAAAACATACAGATAGTGCGTGATACGTGGGGCGTTCCCCACATCTTCGGCAAAACAGATGCTGAGGTGGCTTATGGCTATGCCTGGGCTATTGGTGAAGATATGTTTGCCGTAATGCAGGAACTGCTGATGGCAGGCAAAGGAATGGCTGCGCGCTATATGGGTGCTGAAGGTGCCAAGCGTGATTTTATGAGCCATGTATTAGGTTCAAAAGAGTTAGTTGCAAAACAATATTATGCCAGTGATATTATCTCTGAAGATTTTAAAAAATACCTCAACGGATATGTGCAGGGAATCAATGCTTACGCTCTTGCGCATGTGGATGAAATACTGGTGCGCAAAGCCTTTCCTGTAACATCAGAAGATGTGCTACGCTCCTTTGTGTTTGCACAAAGCGCGGTGTCGGGTGCTATCGGTCCTATCTCACGCGTAATTGATGGCAGCTACGACAAAGCAGATATTCCTCTTGGCTCCAATGCCTTTGCCTTTAACTCACACAAAACAACTGATGGCAGCAGCATACTTGTCATCAATCCGCATCAGCCTGTTGAAGGTCCGTTCTCTTGGTACGAGGCGCATCTGTGCAGCGAAGAAGGATTGAATATTCACGGAGCATCTTTTCCCGGTGGAACAAGTATTTTCCTTGGAGCAAACGAAAATCTGGGTTGGGCAC
>CAMDBK010000187.1 GCA_945889235.1 Chitinophaga pinensis | reverse complement strand
GGGAACAAAAGGTATTGGCGGACATTTTAAGAAAATAGAAGAGTTGAATTTCGATAACCTCGATGGAAACTCCTATGTTTTAAAAGCGGTAATCGATAACCATTGGTACACCGATAAAAAGCCCGATGCCATTAAGGCAAGCATTGACGGAATTGCGCCCTTACTTTTAGAATGTTATCAGCAGATACAAAATGCAAAAGAACAATACCACCGCGATTATTTGTTGTATGAGTTGGTAGCAAAAAACCTTTATGCCGTCAGCGTATTAAGTGAAGTAGAAAAGATTTTAAGCGAAATAAAAACGCTGAATAATACGGTACATATTTCAGAGTTCAATCGCCTGATTTCGGGTGTGGTGATGTATGAGCCTGCACCGTTTATTTACGAGCGGATTGGTCAGCGTTACCATCATTATTTGGTGGATGAGTTCCAAGACACCTCTGTGTTGCAATGGCTGAACCTCTTGCCCTTGCTGGATGAATCGCTGGCACTGAAACATTTTAACATGGTAGTGGGCGATGGCAAGCAGGCTATTTATCGCTGGCGGGGTGGGAGAGTGGAACAGTTTACCCAACTGCCTCAGATATTTCTTACACCCGCCCTGCTCGAAAAAGCAAGTAAAGACAATGACGGAATTTTCCCTGAATTGATTGAGCAAAGGCAACAAACCTTAGAGCGCAACATTGAACAGCATCAATTGGATTCAAATTACCGCAGCAAGGTTGAAGTGGTAAATTTTAACAATGATTTCTTTTCATTCATCTCATCCAAAATAAGCGGAAGCTATAGCGTTATCTACGAAAACCACAGTCAGAAAGCAGATGTAAAAAACACAGGTGGGCTTGTAACACTTGATTTTATTGTAGATGATGAAGAATATCATGAAAAGGTTTTTGAAAAAACTAAATCTGTAATTGATGAACTGCTTGCCAACGGATTTCAGTTAAAAGACATCGCGATACTCACCCGCAAAAACACCCACGCCTCTGAAGTTGCCCGCTATCTGCTGGAAAATGAGGTGAATGTTATTTCTTATGAATCGCTTTTGCTGTCGCAATCGGCAGAAGTTAATTTCCTGATTTCATTACTTCGCTTTTTATACAACAGCAAAGACAATATTGCCGAAGCAGAAACCTTGTATTACCTACAAAAATCTGTAGCGGGTAATTTGCATAAATACCTGACGGAACATCATCCGCAGCTTTATGCAAACACATTGTTAAAATATCCGTTGTATGAAGTATTTGAGAAAATGGTGGCTGCGTTTTTCAATAATGTCCCAGACCCTTACATACAGTTTTTCTTAGATACAGTTCACTCTTATACCTCGCGCAACACCAACGATCCCGGTGAGTTTCTGCAATGGTGGGAACAAAAGAAAAACAAAATTTCCATCGTTGTTCCGCAGGGAATAAATGCCGTGAACGTGATGACTATTCACAAATCAAAAGGACTGGAATTTCCTGCTGTCATTTATCCCTTTGCCGAAGATGAAGTAGATGTAAAGCGTTCCATGCTTTGGTTAGATACATCGGAAAAGAAAGAACTTTCTCCTATGAAAACGGCATTGGTGGACGCAAACAAAATTCTGGAACAAACTGATTTTGCCGATGACTACAATGCCGAAGTAAGTAAAACAACTCTTGATTTTCTTAACCTTTTATATGTCGCATTCACGCGACCTGTAAGCAGATTGTACGTTCTTTCACCTCTGCCCGAAAAAACAAAAGATAACATCTCATCAATTCCTTATGCTTTGAAAGCGTGGCTGGACCACAAGCAGGAATGGCAAACCGAAAAGTTCAGCTATAGTTTTGGAACAGAAGTTAAATACGTTTCAAAAACAGATGCAAAAGAAAATACATATCGTCTGGAGCAATTGATTTCATCGGACTGGCGAGAAAAACTGCTCATCAGTCGCAATTCAAAAAAACTGTGGGAAGAAGATTTGGGAATAACATGGGGCAATTTATTTCACACCGCTATCTCACAGATTTTTACTGAAAAAGATATTGTTACTGTTTTATCAGCAATGAAAAATGAAGGTTTGATAAAAGCTGAAGAAGAAAAAATGCTGGAACAGAAAATTGTCGCACTGCTTAACAAGCCCGAAATAAAACCACTCTTTGCTGAAGATCTTACTATAAAAACCGAAGCTGATATTTTGCTTACAGATGGCACATGGCTCCGCCCTGACAGAGTTATTATCAACGGCAAGCAAGCCACAGTTATTGATTTCAAAACAGGAAAAGAAAAACCTGAGCATCAGGAACAATTAGCGCAATATGCTGAGAAACTGAAGGAGATGGGCTTTGAGAATGTTATTGAGCAACTGATTTATACCGAAAGTCTTTAATGATTCTTGTAATGAATAAAAACAAAGTCGTTGCAATTATTTCGTTGCTGTTGTTTTTGTTTGCTCATTCTTTTGCTCAGAATAAAAGCATACAGCTTTTTACTCTGCTTAATCAAAACCAAATCGGAATTACTTTTACCAACAATGTTAAAGACACCGAAGAGTTTAATGCTTTGACTCATCCCAATCACTGGAACGGTGGAGGTGTTGCAATTGGTGACATCAACAACGATGGGTTGCAGGATATTTATTTTTCGGGGAATGAAGTCGGCAATAAATTGTATCTGAATAAAGGCGATTTAAAATTTCAGGACATCACAAAATATGCCGGAGTAGAAGCGCTTGACGGCTGGAATACCGGAGTTACAATGGCAGATGTAAATGCAGATGGATTGCTGGATATTTATGTTTGTCGTTCGGGATTAAACAATGCTACACCAGAAAGTTTAAGTAACTTATTATACATCAATAACGGCAACCTCACCTTCTCTGAAAAGGCAGCAGAATATGGCTTGGACGACAAAGGTGTTTCTATTCATGCTTCCTTTTTTGATTATGACCGCGATGGTCTATTAGATGTTTTTGTCATCAATAACAATCACATTTTTGAGTTGGGCGTAAACCTTTCCAAGACAGGAAATGAAACAATCGGTTTTAACAGATTGTACCATAATCTTGGTAATAATAAATTTCAGGATGTTACTGTAGTCGCTGGTATTACTCAGAAAGATGCCTTAAGCCTTAGTGTTGTTTGTGCCGATATTAACCTTGACGGTTGGTCAGACATTTATGTTGCCAACGATATGAAAGAACCTGATTATTTATTCATCAATAATCAGAACGGCACTTTTACTGAAACTGGAAAAACTACTTTCAAACATTTTTGTCTTCATTCAATGGGCTGTGATATTGCCGATTTTAACAATGATGGATTGCCTGATGTAATTGTTGCCGATATGTATCCCGAAGATGCTGTGAAACAAAAAAATCAGCCGGGACATACCAATGATTATCATGACAAACTTACACGTGACGGCTTTCATCATCAGTTGGTGAGAAATACTTTACAACTGAATAACGGCAGTGGCACATTCAGTGATATAGCTTACTACGCGGGCGTTGCACACACCGACTGGAGTTGGGCTCCGCTCTTTGCCGATTTTGACAATGATGGTTTTAAAGATGTTTTTGTCACCAATGGAATCAGGCGGAATATTATGGACAGTGATTTTGCTATTTACCAGATGGATTCAATATTGAAGAACGGGAACAAGGAAAATTTTACAAAAGATTTGTTTCATGCGTTTGATAAAATGCCTTTGCTTCGACTGCAGAATTATGCTTTCAGAAATAATGGAGACTTAACTTTTAGTAATAAAATTAATGATTGGGGCTTTGACCAGACTGTGAATTCAAATGGACTTGCATACGGAGATTTGGATAACGATGGCGACCTTGATCTGGTGATGAATAATATGGATACTGTTTCGTTTCTATACAAAAACAATTCATCAGAAAATAAGATCAGCAATTTTTTAAGAATAATTCCTGTAAATGATGTTGATGAAAAAACAGTAATCGGAACGAAAGCATGGATTTATTACAATGGACAAAAGCAATATGCTGAATTGCTGAATGTACGGGGCTTTCAATCAAGTTGTGAGCCTGTTCTTCATTTTGGAATGGATGCAAAAAACAATAAGATAGACTCACTTATTATTCAATGGCCGGATAGAAGCATTCGGAAAATCTTAAATGTTAAGCCCAATCAGTTTTTGAAAATGAAGCATTCAGATGGTGTATTAGAGATACACATACCTGGAACAAAAAGCGAAAATGAGATATTATTCAATGAGATTGGGAATAATACAGGAATAGATTACAAGCATGTTGAAAATAATTACAACGATTTCAAGCGTGAACCCTTGTTGTTGCACAAATTTTCGCAGGAAGGTCCGTGTATTGCTGTTGCCGATGTAAATGGTGATAGTTTAGATGATTTTTTTGTTGGTGGTGCAACAAATGCAGATGGAGTAATCTACTTGCAAAATGCCGAAGGAAATTTTAAGAAAGCAATCAATACTCCATTTGCAGCTGATAAAATTGCAGAAGATGTGGCTTGTGTTTTTGCAGATATAAACAACGACAAATTTCCTGATTTGTTGGTTGTTTCAGGCAGTAATGAAAGTGGTAGTAATAATAACCCGATTCAGGGTGCTCGTTGTTATAAAAATAATGACAAAGGAAATTTTATAAAAGCTGCTGATGTTTTTCCTTTCGCAGTTACTGATGCTTCTTGCATTGTGGCAAAAGATTTTGATAATGATGGTTGGACAGATGTTTTCGTTGGCGGTAAGTCAATTCCCGGCAGTTATCCCTTGTGCGCAAATAGTTTTTTATTTAAAAATGTAAATGGAAAATTTAAGGATGTAACTGAAGAATTAGCACCCGCACTTTCAAAAATAGGTTTGGTGAAATCTGCTTTGTGGACAGACTTTAATAACGATAAGCAAATTGATTTAATAGTTGTTGGCGAGTGGATGCCGTTTACTTTCTTCAAAAACGAAAATGGAAAGTTTATAAATATCACCGATGAAATTGGTTTCGAAATAACAGGTGGCTGGTGGAACAGCATTGCGGAAGGCGACTTTGATAACGATGGTGATATGGATTACATTGCTGGAAACATTGGGCTGAACACGCGTTTCAACGTTTCGGAGAAAAAACCCATGTGCGTGTATGAAGAAGATTTTGATGGGAATGGAACAATTGATGCGGTGATGACAAACTTCATCAACGGAAGAAAAACTCCAGTTGGCGACCGTGATGTTTTGCTTGATCAGGTTATTTCACTGAAAAGAAAATACATCAACTACAAAGATTTTGTGAGTAAAGGCGTGGAAGATTATTTCGGAACCGAGAAAATTAAGAACGCTAAGAAACTGGAAGCCCAATTATTTACAAGTGTTTACATTGAAAATAAAGGAAATGAAGTTTTTGAAATCTCAGAATTACCTGCCGAAGCTCAGTTGTTTCCAATAAATAGTATTCTTGTTCAGGATCTGGATAACGACAATAATTTAGATGTGATTGGAGTGGGAAATAATTTTGGATTTCATTCCTATGCCGGAAGGTGCGATGCCGGGATTGGCTTGGTTTTAAAGGGCGATGGTAAAGGAGGCTTTAAAAACTTAAACATTTCCGAAACTGGTTTTTATGTTCCCCTAAATGCGAAATCTCTTACAACAATTCGTTCCTCAAAAGGAGAACAATTATTGCTGGTCGGAAACAATAATGATTACATGCAGGCGTTTAAATTGAACAAAAAAGCAAACGTAGAAAAAGAATGAAAAACATAAGACTGATTATAGTTGTTGTTTCATTTTTGTCATTTGAAAATTCTATTGCCGGAAATACAGATACGGCAAATGCAAACATTGTTCACACGTTAGTTGAACAACTCTCACAAGCCATCATGCAGGATGGTTTTAACCCGCCACAGGCGAGCCGTATTTATGCGTATTGCAACATAACTGCTTATGAAGCATTAATTAATACTTCAAAAGATTATGCATCACTTGGCAAGCAACTTAATGGGCTTGGTGAATTACCAAAACCTGATTCTAAACTCAATTACGATTTTCGTTATTCGGCAATTGTTGCTTTCAGCAAAGTGGCAAGGGCATTGGTTTACCGAGTTTTTATTACCAATTCGGCTGAAAAGGGATTGCTCACTAAACTGGAAAAAGAAAACATCAGTTCTGAAAC
>CAMDBK010000186.1 GCA_945889235.1 Chitinophaga pinensis | reverse complement strand
AAAAGCCGTGGCGATAAAGCATTCTGTGCAGGCGCATCCTTTGATGAATTGATTTCCATTACCGATTTTGAAACGGGAACTTATTTCTTTTCAGGTTTTGCTGCTGTAATAAATGCAATACGCAAAGCACCCAAGTTTGTGATTACACGGGTGCAGGGCAAAGCCGTAGGTGGTGGCGTGGGTATTGCTTCAGCCGCTGATTATACATTTGCAGTGGATACAGCATCTGTAAAACTGAGTGAACTGGCTGTAGGTATTGGACCTTTTGTGGTGGGCCCTGCAGTGGAACGCAAAATAGGAACATCAGCATTTGTGCAGCTTTCCGTTAATGCCACCAAATGGGAAAGCGCGGCATGGGCAAAAGAAAAAGGATTGTATGCCGAAGTTTTTTCTTCTGCAGAAGAAATGGATAAAGCAGTAATGCTGCTTTCCATGACTCTTTCATTCAGTAATCCCGAAGCCATGAAAGAACTGAAAACGATTGCCTGGAAAGGAACAGAGAACTGGGACAGCCTGCTTGCTGAACGGGCTGCCATCAGCGGAAAACTGGTGCTTTCTGATTTTACAAAAAACGCCATTAATAAGTTTAAACAAAAATAATGTCATCCCGAGCGTAGTCGAGGGGCTTCACTAAAACCAAACTACTATGAAATACATCTTCCTCTTTCTAATCTTCTCACTTTCCAACCTTCTCACGCTACACGCACAAACATCAACCTGCGAAGCAAAATGCCTTTCTGGTGATTGCGGAAATGGTTTTGGCAAATACAGGTTTGGCGACTGTACTATTTACGAAGGAAATTTTAAAAATTATTCGCTTAACGGAAGCGGAAAATATACTTATAACAGCGGTGAAGCCTATGACGGAAGCTGGGAAAGCAGTAAACGTCAGGGTTACGGAAAAACTACATGGCCGGGAGGTACTATGCACGAAGGTTATTGGGTAAATGATGTAATGGATGGACAAGGAACAATATGGTATTCCAGTGGTGAGAAATATGTTGGACAATGTTATAACTCACAACGCGAAGGAAAAGGAATTCATTACAACGCAAACGGTACCGTACAATACGATGGTTACTGGAAAAACAACGAAAAAGAAAACGGAACCACCACCACTACCACCACTAACCCACCCGAAGATAAAACAGCAGAAGATGACTACAGCTGGCTTTATGATGATGAAGAAACAGAAAGTGATGAACCTGAAAAAACTGAAGAAGCAAATACATCTGCCATTGAAGGTGAAAAAACTCAAGGCAAATCATCCGGGAATTTCTGCACTGATTATAAAGCCATTGTTGCAAGCGCTAAAGAAGACACCTCTTTTCAATCAGTTGAAGGAAGCATTCGTTCTGTAGAAGGTGATTATATTAAAACAACTATTAATAATACCACTAAATCCATTGCAGGTGCTGAGGATTGTTACATTCAGTATCTGCTTGGCTCAAACTACTATGCAATTTTTGGCACCTACACATCACAAGCGGATGCAGAAGTAAAATACAATGAAATACTGGGTAAAATAAAAAGTTGTGTCAGCGACAAGATTTATGAAACAGGGAAAGCCACCGAATATATTATGAAATCAGTTTCAGTCATTAATAAATATGCGGATGGCTTTGATTTAGATGGCGACTACCTGAGTATTTATAAAGATAACGATAACGGAGGAAAATACTCGGTGCGTCTAAGTATTTCATCAGGTGCATGGAACAGCAGGGTTTACACCATAGCTTCATCTGGCGGTTCGGGTGATGCAAATTTTGACAGCAACCTAAAAAAAATCATGGAAAGTTCGCGTACAGCATTCAGTTCAGTGCTTGGAGAAAAACATGAAACAGATGGTTTCCTTGGAAAGACTACCACCTGGGATATCAATGCTTCAATTCCCGGAATTTTTGACCTGAGTTATACTGAAGGTGGCTGGTCATTATTTTCAGATGACCTAAAAGGAACAAATTATGAAGGCACAGATGCAACAGAAGCAAAAAACCGTTTTAATGCTTTGTCGGAAAAAGTAAAAAAATGTTTGGGCTCATCTTATGCTTTCATAAAGACCGACTCAGATGGTGAAATACTTAAAAATGTTTTTACACTTAAAAGCGAAATGGATAATGAAAAAACCCCGGTTGTTACCGTTAAATATTATTACAGTTCGTCAAGCAACAAGTATTCTGTAACGATTGATTTCGCTTATAAAGCATTCAGCGGTATTTTTTAAACATTTTACTTGCCGATTATTTTGGCAATCTTATCCTGTACAGTATTATATTTGACGAATAACCTGTATTAGAAAACATTATTCTGAGTTTTTCGTATATTGCGGTATAAATTACCATAACAAGGTATGGCCGTAACAACAACTGAGAAAAGAAAATCAGGTTCTGTTTTGCCCGGTAACACGCTGTTAAAGGCGTGGGAACTGATGTGCACGGCCCGTGCGCTCACTGATATTTACGAGAAGAATACTAAAATAACCTCTAAATATGTTCACGCTACTTCGCGCGGACATGAGGCAATACAACTAGCATTAGGTTTACAATTACTGCCACAGGATTTTGTTGCGCCTTATTACCGCGATGATTCTATATTGTTAGCCATTGGTATGAAACCTTATGAATTAATGCTTCAACTGCTGGCAAAGCGTGATGATCCTTTTTCGGGAGGAAGAACGTATTACTGTCACCCGAGTTTGAAGCGTGATGATATGCCTAAGATTCCGCACCAGAGTTCAGCAACGGGTATGCAGGCTATACCTGCTACGGGCGTGGCGATGGGATTGCAGTATCAGGAGAAGGTTATCGGTGATCAGTTATCGGTGATCAGTTATCAGTATTCGGTAATCAGCACTATACAACACCGGCCACCGATTACCGATTACCGATTACCAATAAGTGTTTGTTCATTTGGTGATGCATCTATAACAGAAGGTGAAGTTGCGGAAGCTTTTCAAATGGCGGTGCTGAAAAAACTGCCGATACTTTATTTAGTGCAGGATAATGAGTGGGATATTTCGGCAACGGCAACGGAAATACGTGCCATGGATGCCACCGAATATGCCAGAGGGTTTAAAGGACTGGAAGTAAGAACCATTGACGGCACTGACTTTATAGGTTGTTATGAAACCATTTCAGAAGTTATAGATTTGATTAGAAAAGAGCGCAGACCGTTTCTTATTCATGCAAAAGTTCCTCTGTTAAATCATCACACATCTGGGGTTCGGATGGATTTTTACCGCAGTGAAGAAGATTTAACAAAAGATAAAGCCCGCGACCCTTTTCCGAAATTCAGAAAACAATTATTGGAGATTGGTGTATCGGAAAAAGAATTGAATGAACTGGAAGAAAAAGCAAAACAGGTAGTAGAAAAAGATTTTGAAAATGCGATGAATGCGGAAGACCCGCAGCCATCGGATTTATTCTTACATGAGTTTGCCCCTACTCCCGTTACCGAAGAAAAAGGTGAACGCACACCCGCAGGTAAGCAACCAACGGTGATGGTAGACTCTGCCTTGTTTGCTATCCGCGAGTTGATGGCAAAACATCCGGAGTGTTTACTTTACGGACAAGATGTTGGCGGAAGATTAGGCGGTGTGTTTCGTGAGGCAGCAACACTGGCACAACAGTTTGGTGATAACAGAGTATTCAATACACCCATCCAGGAAGCATTTATTATCGGCAGTACCGTTGGAATGAGTGCTACAGGCTGCAAACCCATTGTTGAAGTTCAGTTTGCAGATTATATATGGCCGGGCCTGAATCAATTGTTTACAGAGGTGAGCCGCTCGTGTTATTTAAGTAATGGTAAGTGGCCCGTGAGTTGTATTATCCGTGTGCCTATTGGTGCATACGGCAGCGGTGGTCCTTATCACTCATCCAGCGTTGAATCGGTTGTTACCAATATTAAAGGAATAAAAATTGCGTACCCTTCAACGGGTGCAGATTTAAAAGGGCTAATGAAAGCGGCCTACTATGACCCCAATCCTGTTATTATTTTTGAACATAAAGGTTTGTACTGGTCAAAAATAAAAGGTACTGAAGAGGCAAAAACCATTGAGCCGAACGAGGAGTACATCATCCCGTTTGGTAAGGCACGCGTTGCTCTTGAAGCATCAACAGAAGAATTAGAAAAAGGAAATACCATTACCGTTATCACTTACGGAATGGGTGTTTACTGGGCAAAGAATGCAGCTAAAAACTTTCCGGGAAAAGTGGAAGTAGTTGACCTTAGAACTTTAAATCCATTGGATGAAGAAACAATTTATTCTTCAGTAAAAAAACACGGAAAATGTTTAGTAGTAACAGAAGAACCCGTAAATAATTCATTTGCACAAAGCATTGCAGGACGCATTTCAAAAACCTGTTTTGAATATTTAGACGCTCCTGTTGAAGTATTAGGTTCTGAAAATTTACCAGCTATTCCGCTCAACTCTACCTTAGAGCAAACCATGATTCCATCGGCTGAAAAAGTTGTCGTGGTGATGCAAACATTATTTGATTATTAAGCTTTCTCTATGAAAATTGAGAACTGTGTTATAGCTGATATCGCTGAGATATTCAGGCTTTATAACCTTGCTACCGAACACCAGAAAAAAATAAACGCTCCTGTTATATGGCCGCAGTTTGAACGGCAATTAGTAGAAACAGAAATTGTTGAAAACAGACAATGGAAATTAATTATTGAAGGACAGATTGCCTGTGTATGGGCAACCACGTTCAGTGATGAAAACATCTGGGAAGAACGCAATGCCGATGCGGCTGTTTACATCCACCGCATTGCTACTAACCCTGTTTTCAGGGGACAGAACTTTGTCAGAATTATTACAGAGTGGGCAAAGGACTATGCAAAAAGTACAGGCAAAGACTTTGTGCGTTTAGATACCATCGGCAACAACACTAAACTGATAGAGCATTATAGCAAAGCAGGCTTTACTTTTCTGGGAATGTTTGATCTGAAAAATACAGATGGTTTGCCTCCGCATTATCAAACAGGTCCTGCGTGTTTGTTTGAAATAAAATTGCTGAAGAGTTAAAAAAAGCGATAGTATTATTAGTGCGTTCTGGAAATTACTCCTTCACAACCCTATAAGTCGCATGCAGCCCGTTTGAGCCCTGCAATTCCATAAAATACATACCGGCAGCAGCTTCTATGTTTGCATCAAAAACACTTACATTGCATAACGTTTGTACATATACGTGCTGTCCAGTTATAGTTCGGATTACAACATTCATAACGCTATAAGTTGCACCAAAATTAACCTTAATAAATCCCGTTGTAGGATTTGGATAAAGGGTAATAACACTACCCTTCAAATCATCAATACCAACCGGACCTATCTGCGTGCATACTGATGTATCGGTACAGGCACCTTTATAAATGATAATCGCAAAATTTCCGAAAGGCGCATAATAGAATTGATTATTTTCTCCATCAATCTGTGCAAATCCATTGTCACAATCTACCCACTGATATCCGGCATTTCCCTGCACTGCTGTAATCATATTACCCGAAACGTTTACTGAAGGATCAAGATCATTTGTATTTAATACGGTAAGAATAATACTGTCGCACAACGAACCAACAGTTTGAAGACTGCTCGTATACTCTGTGTGAGCCAAAATAGTCTGTGTTGTTCCGTCAGGAAAGGTGTAATCCTGTCCGGGACAAATATTAAAAAATGATTCACTCAGATGATAAGTAGGAAGTGCGTCAACAGTAGTCTCAATAATGCTGTCGCAATTGGTAACTACCGTTTGAAGAGTGCTTGTATGCACTACCTGAGCGGTAATCGTTTGAAAAGTTCCATGGGAAATGTATAAACAGTTCCGCTGCAAACCGCAGCACTTTCGGTCAGGTTTTAACAAGGTCCACCGCCAACCAATGTGGTATTATTATTTTCAGGAAACAGTGTTTGAGCATTAATCTTTTGAGCAGCAGAAGCCAGAATAAAGGTTAATAGAATTGCGGCAATATTTTTCATATATAATTAGTTGATGGATTTAAGCTTGCAAAATTAAGGTAAATACCCATTTGGTAAAAAACATTTTCAGTAAGTATTTTAATACGGTTCCACCAAACACCTGTCATCTCTGCGTTTTTCATAAATTAGCAGCCTGCTATGCTATGAGTAAAAGCGAATTAACCATT
>CAMDBK010000185.1 GCA_945889235.1 Chitinophaga pinensis | reverse complement strand
CGCTTACATAAAACAACACAGCAAATACGAGGAAAAGAACGATGCCGATGATAAGCCCTTTGTAGCCTTTTTTCACTTCGCCTTTTTCTTCGTGCTTCATAAAATCACTTGCAAAAACAGGATTGATGATGTACGCCACCAACAGTGATGCAAGCAGTGTTATGATTAATGTTATCGGCAGGAAGAACATAAATTTACCCACAATACCGCCCCAGAAAGCCAGCGGAACAAATGGCGCAAGCGTTGTTAATGTTCCTGAAAGTACAGGAAGAAAAACTTCACCCGTTGCCTGTTTAGCTGCCTGAATGATGGGAACTTTTCCATTGTTAAAAATACGATGCGTGTTTTCAATTACCACAATGGCATCGTCCACAACTATACCGAGTGCAAGTAATAATGAGAACAGCACCATCATATTCATGGTAAAGCCAATGCTTGGCATTACTAAAAACGCAAGGAACATGGAAAGCGGAACCGAAAGCGCTACAAACACAGCGTTGGTTACACCCATAAAAAACATAAGCACGAGCGTAACCAAAATAAATCCGATGATGATGGTGTTAATCAATTCATGAAGTACCAAACGTGTTTGTCCGCTCTGGTCGCCTGTCAGCGTAATTTTTAAATCTTTCGGGAACTCTTCTTTTTCAAGTCTTGCCATAATCGCAGCAATTTTATCTGAAGCTTCAATCAGATTTTCGCCACTGCGTTTAATAACATTTAAGGTAATTACATTTTTGTGTTCAAGTCGTGCGTAGCTTTCTTTTTCTTTAAAACCATCTTTTATTTCGGCAATGTCTTTCAGGTAAACCTGTGCCCCTGTCATGGAGCGCACCACAATGTTTTCAATTTCTTTCACATTTTTTATCTCGCCCGAAACACTGATGGCGCGTGTCATTCCGTCCATCTTCACTTGTCCACCCGAAACAGTTACGTTCTCATAAGCAATAGCATTGCTTACATCACCCATGGTTAAAGTGGCTGCCTGCAACTTATACATATCCACGTTGATCTGGATTTCGCGGTCAAGTGCTCCTACAATATCTACACGGGTAATTTCTTTTAACGTCTCTACTTCATCTTCAATGCGGTCAGCAAATTTTTTCAGTTTGTTCAAATCAAAATCACCCGAGATATTGATGTAAAGCATTGGCTGCTCAGAGAAATCCACTTCAATTACATTGGGTTCGCGGGTTAAGTCGGTTGGTAAATCGTTGCGTGATTTATCCACTGCATCTTTTACTTTTTGTTTGGCGGTTGGAACATTTACATCCGTATCAAACTCCACAATCACAATTGAAAAATCCTGAACAGAAGTGCTGGTCAGTTTTTTTACACCGGAGATAGCTTTTATCTGTTTTTCAATCGGCTTGGTGATAAGGTTTTCAATATCACTTGGCGAAGTTCCGGGATAAATAGTGTTGACATAAATTGTAGGAATAACGATTTCAGGAAACCGTTCTTTCGGCATATTGTTATAGGAAAAAATACCTGCCAGCGATATGATAATTGTTATCACATAAATGCTGGTTCTATTGTCAATAGCCCAACTGCTGGGTTTGAATTCTTTGAATTTTTCTAACATAGATAATGCGTTTTATTTGTCATCCGTCATGCTGAACTTGTTTCAGCATCTTATTTTACAAGACCCTGAAACAAGTTCAGGGTGACGCTGTTCTTTTTCTTAAAAACTAATCTGTTCTCCATTATTCAACCCTTGAAATCCTGTAGTGATAATTTTATCGCCAACAGAAACTCCTGAAATAATTTCGGCTTGTCCGCGATAGGTGTGTCCTACATTAATTATTTTTTTCCGTGCCACAGTTTTTCCGTTCTCGTCTGCTGCAACCATAATGTAGGTGCCTTCTTCAGAGTTTTGAATAATATTAAGCGGAACAACAAAAGCAGAATCGGTTTTGAAATCCACCACCTTTAAAACTGCCACCATGTTGGGATGAAACTCTTCCTGTGAAGGCAAATCAGCAGAAACCGTAAACGTGCGGGTGTTGGTATTAATTGCTTTGCCTACAAACGTAAGTTTTGATGTAATGTCTTTCTGCAAATCAGGGAAATGTATTTCCACCTCGTTACCTTTTTTCACTTTTGCTGCAAAGCCTTCTGCTACTTCAGCTTTTGCTTTTAATGAAGAGGTGTTTACAATTCTTACAGCAGGAAATCCGGGAGAAACGGTTTGTCCGAGTTTGAAATAAACTTCATCAACAGTACCGTTGATGGGTGATTTGAGATAGGTCATTTCAATCTGTTCATTCAATGTTGCGAGTTTTCTTTCCAGACTTTCTTTTGTGTTTTTTGCTGTGAGGAATTGTAATTCAGAACCAATTTTCTGGTCCCACAAATTCTTTTGTTTGTTGTAAACATTAGTTGCAAAATCTAATCCTGTTTTCAATTCTTCGCGTCCCTGAAGTAATGCTGCATTATCAGTTTCACCTACTATCTGACCAACTTTTACATCATCACCGGCTTCTACATTTACCTTGGTAATTGTTCCGGGCATTTTAGGACTGATGGTAATATTTTCACCGGCATCTACTTTTCCCTGTATATCCAGAAAGTGAACAAACGCCTGTGTTTTAGCTTCAGTAACAGCCACGGGAATAATTTTTTCAACCGAAGTGGTATCCGTTAAAGCAATTTCTGCTTCCAGTGTTTTTATTTTTTCTGTGAGCGCTGTGTATTCTTTTTTCAGCGAATCAAGTTGTGCTTTTTTATCACCTGACTTTGGTTGACTGCAGGCTGCGATAATGATTACAAAAGCAGGAATGAATAAGTGTTTCATATTTTTTGATTAATAGTTCATGTTTATTGTCTACTGTTTATTTTTTTCTTAATAGGTTACCAAAACTTTGCTAAGTTCAGCTTTTGCATTTAAAAGTTGAAACAGGCTGCCGATATAAGCACCCTGAGTATTGAGTAATTGTGTTTCGGTTTGTGTGAGCTCAGTGCTGTTGGCAACGCCTTCATTAAATTTTATAATTGTTTTGTTGCGGATACTTTCAGCCAGTTTTATGTTGGCTTCTTCGGCTCTCAACTGTTCAAATGCACTGATGTAGTTGGAGCGTGCACTTGTTTCCTGTAATTTAAGTTGTTGCTCGGTAAAGGTTTTCATATCCGTTACACGCTGTACTTCAAGTTTTGCACGTTTGGTGGTGGCGGCTTTCATAAAACTATCGAAGATGGGCATCCTTAAATTTATGCCCCAGACAGCCATATTAAACCAGGGCTTTTGTGCAAAGAAATTAAACTCGTTGCGTTGAGCGCTAACTGAATAATTGACAAATGCGCCAAGCGTTGGAAGGTATTTTGCTTTTTCAAGTTTTACCTGATAGCCACGCAATGTTATTTCCAAATCAGCGATATAATAATTTACATTTTTGGTAACATCTAATTTACTGGTCATAAGTGCTTCGTGATTATTTACAAGCCATAATGATTCTAAATTTTCGGTCAGCTCAATCTCTTTATCCATATCATAACCCATCTGAAATTTCAACAGGTTCTTTACAATTTCGGTTTGTCTTGCTGCTTTGTCTTGTGAGGTTTTTAAGTTTGAAACTATCAGTGAAAGTTGGTCAACAGATGATTCTTCAACAAAACCGTTTTTGTAATATTCTGTTGTTTCGGCAAGTGTTTTTTCAAGGTTAGCCAGGTTTTTTTCAATCAACTCTTTACTGCGCTGCGAAACAAGAACGGTATAATAAGCCTGTTCAATCTGACCGGCTACATCCTGATCATTCTTCTTGTCCATGTTCCTGATTTTTTCAAGATACATCTTTGCACCCTGCACACCAATAATCCAGGTGGGGTCAAATAGTTGCTGACGGGCATTAGCACCTACAGAAAAGTTGTATTTAGTTCCGAATTGCGCCTGAATATATTCCGGACCGGGCGGTACGTTTGGTATTTGGGCAGAAATAGCCTGACCGACAAAGTTTGGAAGTACCGTGGTTGGTATTACCATAAAATTCTGGAAATCGGCTGAACCATTTACCTGCAAAAGCCCCATTGAAATGGCTTCATTAACAACTGTTCTTGCCTGGTCAACACCAAGGGCATACGACTTTGCACTAAAAGCATTTTCAAGGGCAAAGTCTTGCGCCTGCTTTACTGAAAAAGCCTGTGAGGTAGCGTTCTGAGCGTAAGCACCTGATGCTGCAATAACTATTGCCAGCGCTGTGATTACTGTTTTTGATATGCGGCTCATATTATATTTTCGGGTTTTGTGGGTCAATGGTTTTTATTTTATCCATGAAATAGTCAATGCCTTTGGGGCTTGCTATTCCGCGGATGTGGTAACGTATCATTTCAAAAAATACTTCGGCAAAATTGAACTGGCTTGCCGGAAAAAGTTCACCGTCAAATACCACATCAACGCGTGAAATGTGGATGCGGGCTACGATGGGAATATTAAGATTAGCACGGTAAAGCCCTTCCTGTTTGCCTTTTTCCATGTTGTCGGAAACGCATTTGAGCATAAAGTTTTTGCGGTATTCCGAAAAAATTTTCCAGGCTTCGGGATAGTATTTGCGTAAATCGTAGTGGATGGAAGGATGAATGGTTTTCAACATTTCACTCACGTGCTTGCTTACTTCAAATATCTCGTCAATGGCATTCAGATTTTTGCCTACAATACCATTTTGAAATTGTTCTTCGCATTGAAAGTGATGAGCAAAGGACTTTATGAGCAGGTCTTCTTTATCGCTGCAATGGAGGTAAAGGGTTTTTTTGGAGATCCCCAATTCACGGGCAATATCGTCCATGGTGAGGCTTTTTATGCCGCAACGCATAAATAATTTGTCAACCTGTTCCAGTAATTGTAGTTCTTTTTGCTCCATTGCGGGGCCAAAAGTATATAAAAAGGAAACTGCGGAAACGATTTTGTGTAAAATCGTTTCCATCGCTTCTTAACTGATTGTAATTCAGGAGGTATAAATTATTGATACGACTCGAAAACAGCTCTTTTCTACTCAATCACACTCCTACTCACCCCATCACTTAATACACTTACGCCTGCTGAATTCATTGCCCAATAGTACACATAATAAGTAGTGCCTATTTGTAAGTTGCTGAATGTTTTTTTGCGGCCTTTGGTAAGGTCAAGTATAACATTGATACTTCCCGGAAGTGGAACAGCACCGGGCGATGGACCGGGCATGCCATCATCTTCAATTAGTATTTGTCCGCCATCGGTTATAACAATATTGGGTGGCAACGGATTGTTAGCCACTAACAGCGCACCATACCCCTCAGCATTTTCAGTTACCGGACATTCCGAAATAAGTTCGCGTGAAATACCGCGGTCAAGTGTTATACCGGTTACCTGACCAGGTTTGTTCTTTTTTGTTCCATTTCCTTTGGTAGCTATAAAACCTGCTAACTCAATAATAGTAGGGTCAGTAGTAGTAATAGTATTTACATAAGCAGCTTCTGTGTCAAGCCCTGCCATCAATTCTGCTTTTTTATCTTCCATCTCAGCCTTGGTAGCTGTATGTCCTTCATACGCTGCGTTTTCAGTAACAAAGGCATCTATCAACGCCTCAATAGCAAGCTGTGTAATGGTGGGGGCAGGAAAAGTTGTTGGATGTCCGTAAACACCATTAACAACACCTACTGAAAATGTAGTAAGGTTAGAGCCTGTTAGTGAGTGATAGTTCATTCTGCAACGTATTTTTACCATGATTATAAGTGATTAGTTAGAGGTTGTATGTTATAAGTGATTGTAAATGAATACTTTTATATTGATTTTATCGCATGGCTGATAAATTCTATCGTGTGCGTGATTGATTTGATTGAAGTTGATTTTGATTTCATCGTGTTGCTTCCTGTTTGTATCGTAAACGGAATTGATTTGATGAAATCTGTTTCTGATTTTATCGCATCACTGAAAAATTCTATCGGGTGCATGATTGATTTGATGAAATCGGTTAAAGTTTTTATCGCATCACTGATAAATTCTATCGAGAGCCAAATTAATTTGATAAAATCAGTTTGAGATTTGACCGCATAGTTAAAAATTTTCATCGTGTGCCTGATTGATTTGATAAGGTGGTTTCTTATTGTATCGTGTCAACAAAAATTTCTATCGTGTGCGTGATTGACTTGATTAAATCCGTTGTTGATTATATCGTTTAGATTATAAACTACATCGTATGTGTTATTGATTTGATGAAATCGGTTTTTGATTGGGTTAAGTACTGTTTTTTTTATTTCAAAGAACGAGGAAACAGCCAGTCATGGTCGGAAGATTTTTCTTCCGACCTTTTTATTTATTGACTCTCTACTGTTGAAATAAAGGGTTGCTAATCAATTTTACAGCTTATTAATGTTGTGATTTTTGTAAACAAAATCACTATT
>CAMDBK010000184.1 GCA_945889235.1 Chitinophaga pinensis | reverse complement strand
ACACTGTGCAAGAATGCTGAGCGAACCGGTGGGTGCAACGGTGCTGATGGAAATATTCCGTCTGCCGTATTCCATCATGCGCGCATACAATTCCGGAAATTCTTTTTCCATCATGTTGATGTACTCACTGAGGTTTTCAATCTTCGGGTCGAAGCCATCGAATTTTCCTCGCTCAATTGCCATGTCAACAGAGCTGTCGAATTCTGCTTCGCATTTCGTGCGCATGATTTTCGAAATTTCCATGAGCGCATCATCCGAATCAAATTTAAATCCGAGAGCCGCCATCGTATCGCCGAGCGCCGTGAAACCCAATCCTGTTCTTCTTCCTTTTTTTCCCGCCTCGTACAACAAGCGCCAGGTGCGTAGTTCCACTTCCTTTATGTATTCCGGTTCAGGGTCTTCGGCAACTTTCGCCATTATTTTTTCTATTGACTCTAATTCCAGATCAACCAAGTCATCCATCAATCGTTGAGAATCGTAAGTAGTATCGTAAAATTTTTTGTAATCAAATTCTGCTTTGGAGGAGAACGGATTTTTAACAAAGTTGAAAAGATTGATTGCAATCAATCGGCAACTATCGCCACCCTGCATTGCAATTTCAGAACAAGGATTGGTCGAAACATTTTTGAATCCCGGATAAATAGAAGAGGTGGAATAATGATGCTGACGGTCCCAGAAAATTAATCCCGGCTCTGCCGATTTGTGTGCGCTCTTAATAATGGTCTCCCACAATTCACGCGCCTGCACGGTGTAAGTGGTCTTCGGTGCCTCAGCATCTATAGGAAAACGAAGCGTGAATGGTGAGTTGTTCTTCACTGCATTCATAAATTCATCAGTGAGGCGAACAGAAATATTTGCGCCGGTCACTTTACTTAAATCCTGTTTTACTGTTACAAATTTTTCAATGTCGGGATGCGATACATCCATGGTAATCATCAGCGCACCGCGTCTTCCGTTCTGTGCAACCTCACGGGTGGTGTTACTGAATCTGTCCATGAATGAAACTGCACCTGAAGTGGTGCCCGCAGCATTCTCCACTCTTTCACCTGATGGGCGCAAGGTTGAAATATCAATTCCCACTCCGCAGCGACGCTTAAATAATTGAACCAATTGCTGATCGGTGTACATCACACCGCCATACGAATCAAAAATTTCGGGCAGCACCACGCAATTACTGAGCGATGCAACCACATATGGATTTCCGAGTACCGCCATCACACTTCCTTGCGGAATAATGAATTTGAAGTGAGAAAAGTAGTCGTAAATTTTTTCTTCAGTCAGTGCTTCGCGCTTTTCATATTGAGGCGATAACCCTTTCAGCGATTTTGGTTTCGAATAATTTTTTTCGATGCGCGCAAATTCTTTAGCCATGCGGCGATGCATATCATCAGGTGTGACCTCCACATACTTGCCCGATTTATTTTTCATGGCATACTTGTTTATCCAGGTGCTGGCAGCCAGTTCATCACCTCCGAAATATTCGGTGGCGGTAGCAATTATTTCGGAGTATTCGAATTCCACTTTTGTGGGAATGGCAGTTGATGTTTTTGTAGTAGTTGACATATAAAAAAAGAAGTTAGTCGTGGGTTGAGATGCCGAACCCCGTACATGATTTTTCATGAACGGGGTTCAGCGGTGAGTGCGGCAAAAATATATTTACACCAATGTGAGAGGTAGTAAAAAGAATGCACAAACTGATGAAGTTATGTACATGTTGATAGAATCTTGATAAGAATCATTAGGAAAATTGAAAATGAGTTTTGAAGGGGAGAAAAAACTTCCAATGTCACATTGAGCTTGTCGAAATGTTGGGGGTTCCCTTTTTTGAGCGAAGCGGTGTTCCTTATATCTTTTGTGTTTTTTGGTAAATTTTTTTTATAGAAATCTATTCCACAACCCCAGTAAAATTTAACCCTCCACTATATGAAGAATCCTTTCGAAACAATACATCATTAACAAACATATAAAAATAAATTTTTGATGTTCCAGCATCATAACGAATAGCATGAAAAGAATAATTGTCCCCCTTAGCATATGTCATAGTATAATTGAAAGGAAGCTGATTAGATAATCCAACATATCCATCGCTTTTACTAGATGTCGATATAATTATATCAAAAGTGCCATTTCCCAGGATTTCATACTTAACAGAAAAGTCAGGAGAAATAGAATTTTTTGAACAGGATATTCCTGTTAATAGAATGATTGCTAAAAGAAAAGTTTTTTTCATAGTTTAATTATTGAATTATTCCGGAAAATGTCACACCACCAGTATTGAGTGAATCTTGTTGAATTATTGTGCCGTTCAAATACATATTGACATATACCATTGATATTCCAAAATCTTGCCTAGTACATTGAAATGAATAGTTATCTCCATTAGCATAAGTCATTGTATAACTAAAAGGAAGTGGACTGGATAATCCAACATATCCATCGCTTTTACTAGATGTCGATATAATTATATCAAAATTACCATCACCTAAAATCTCATATTTTACCGAAGCATCTGACGCTGCTACATTCGTATTATTATTCACAATTAGTGAATTTGAATCATCTTTTTTGCATGAAGCAAAAATTACTAATAGAATTAAAAAACATTTTTTCATGTTTAGTTTTTGTATTTTAATAATAAGTTACACCTCCCTTAACAAATTCACTTCCGCCTGTATAAAAGTCTTTAGTGCCTAACCTGAATCTATTTTCTTTTACAATTGGAAAAACATCTTGTCCCGTGCCAAAACTATTCATAGGTTCTTGTCCATAGCCAACCCATTTTCGGTCTTGATAGAATTCTAAATTTTTTCTATCAGTTCTAAAAATACGGGTTTCATATTCATAACCATTTTCTGAGTAAGGTTGTGCAATAACAGTATCGTTTCTTATTTCCACAAAATTGTATGTCCGACTTAAATCTAAATTAGTCCAACTTCCTAAAAAGTAATTGAGGTTTAAGTCTTCACCTTTTTCTCCATTCTCTAAACTGCTTTGGGTTACAACATTTGTATATTCCAAGTCATTCCAAAGCAATTTATTATCTTGTAACAAAGTAAGATTACCTTTTTCGCATTTTAGAATTCCTTTTTTTTCCAAAGAAGCTGAGACTTTTAAAGAACCGGATGTAATGATATAATTATCTCCATCCTTATAAATAAAAATTCTGGAAATAACATTCCCGTTTTTTACCACAATCCAATCCCCGAGAAAAGATTCCTTTTTAGAACAAGATAAAAGTAGAAATAAGATTAAACCAGTAAATAGAAATTTTATTTTCATTTTAGTTTTTTTGTGTTGGTGTTTTCACTCAATTTATTTATTGGCTTTAGTTTTTTATACATCGGACAGAAAGGAAACTACTCTTCCTCTCATTTTGTATCCCAGTAGCGCTACCACTTTCAAAAGAGATTATGAATTTCTCAGCATGATCATCACCACTCAACGAAGAACTCCACCATAAGCCCCATTCTTCTATTTCTCCGAATGCTCCAAACGAGAATATACCTCCGGGCAAGGCATTAAATCCGCTTGAATTTGTCCCATTTCCAGATAAAATTGAACTAACTTTTCTGCTATTATTACAATTTGAACAATCATGTCCTTCTCTATAAACATCAGACCATCCTGCACATATCGGACAAGTGATATATCCTTGAAAACTTTTCCACCCGTAAGTACTTTTTAATTGTGAGGCAGCAGTTTCATATCCTAAATTATCTAAAAGATTTCTCCATTCATCATAACTTGGAATATGCCAACCATCTGGTGCTAATCCTCTTAATGCGCTTACAGCATACCAATTATACAACTTACCATATTTTGCCCCATTATTAGGATCGAAATTATAATAACACCAAGCACCTTTCTTTAATCCCTTCAATTGATTTGCATCTGTTACCTGTATTATTTCTTCACCATTACTATAGTTCGTAACATCCAAATTGAGTTTGCTCCAAATTTGAGAACCAATTTGAACTTCATTTGGTCCTAATGCAACCTCATATACAACATCACTATTATTCGCATCATCAATTCTTTTTGCTGCTTCATTATCAAATTGAGTAGCACTTTTTTCTGTTGTTGAATTTTTATTTGCTAAAGTGTCAGGTTGAGAACTATTATTTTTTTCAATAGAACTTCCGCATGAAGCGAGCAATGAAATTGACAACAAACAGAGAATAATTTTCTTCATTTTATAAGTTTTTAAAATTAAAAATTGAGAGCATCATTCAACAATATTTTTTGTTTCAATAAAATCCATTTTTTCAAACCTCCAACCATCATCATATTTTGTAAAGATGGCTGATGAAGAATAATTTTTTGAAAATATCGAAAGCGATTTTCCTGCACTTGTAATATTTGTAGGAGATTTAGAATAATTAAATTCGACAATCATACTATTTTCTGACATTGGCATAGGCTTAATACCCGTTATTGATATATTGTCAATTACCCAATCATTTAACTTAATATAACCTCGTTCAACGGGTCTTCCCTTTATATTTTCCTCATTTCTAACGCTAAAAGCATCATTACCCTTACTTGTCGGTACTATAGGATACATTCCAAAATAATCAAGTTCATAGGTATAAGTCATTATTCCATCACTTAACAATGAAGTTAGCTCCAAATTAATTGGTTTGAAATCGAAACCACCGCCGGTTCCTCCAATTGTAAGCATACAAATTCCATTTTGCTGAAATATTTCACTTCGGCCATCTGTTGAATACACAAATTCATTTGGTTTAAATGATAATTGATTTAGATTTTGAGTTATTTGTATTAATGCAAAATTCCTATTTAATTCTTTTGAACTACATCCAATCAAATTGGTAATTATCAAAAGGGCTAAAATAATTTTCATAGTTTTAAGAATGATTTGTATTTAGATTGGTTGTCTTCACTGATCAACTTTTTTCCTGTTCAGCTCGGCGTCCTCGCCGAGTTGAATTAAATATTCCGACTTGCAGTCGGCTCTTATTCGCATCTTATTCATGAACCAAGTTTAGTAATTATTATAGTGTCAATTTCTATCAACCCTTTCAATCCTTGATAATCCCTTGCGCTGCTGTAAATGTAATCTTCTGGCTTATCAACCAAACCTGCCCGAACAGGATTGCTGTGAATGTAATTACATTTCTGTTCAAAAAATTATCAGAATAAATATTCACAGGATGATTTCCTGATTGCAAGAATTTGAATTCCTTATTGTCGGTATGAGTTCTTCCTTCAAACCCCGTTCTGCTCAGTTGCGTTCGGCTTGTAGCCGAATGCAAATAAATAATACGGCTTGCACCGGTATTTTATAGTTTGTTGGTGTTTCCCCGATCCTGCCCTTGCATGGTGTTTTCACCAGCAGGTTTTCTCGCGTTCACAAAATTTGACTTTGTTGGTGTTTGCCCACTAGCGCCCCTGCCTGTGTGTTTTCACCAGCAGGTTTAAATCCGTTCACAAAATAATTTATTTCCCGATAAATCCCATTATTCAGTTCTACTCCATTTTCAATGGAATAGAATTAAGAAATCCTGGTTACAACAGGAAGTACAAGCAAACAAATTCATCACTCATAAAATAATAAATACTCGTTTGCCGCTTCAGATAAATTAATATGTCTGGTGTTGAAACAGCATCTATATCACAATTTCTTTTTTAAATAATGTTGATCATTGAAGAAGAACATGCTTTCATTTTCCTTTGTGTTTGGAATTACCTCGTAAGTAACTTCGCCACCATTAACTTTTACAGCAAACAAACTTTTTGTATCAACAGCAATCAGGAAAAAATTATAGCCAAGAACATCAGATATTTTTTTATAGTTTTTTTTATTTCTCACATATTTCAGCAACTCAGCAGTAGTGGCGCTTTTACTGCTGAACTCAAAAATTATCAGTGGCACATTCCAATACGCAACCCAACCGTTATTCGCTTTGTCTTTAGCAGCATTAGGATTCGACTTTTCTGAAATTGAAATACCAAGTGTATCAAGTATGTATTCGCCCAAATCAACTGCCTTATTTTTTTGAGCATGAACATTGAATGAAAAGAAAAAAGTAGTACCGAAAAATAAAAACAAAACTATGATTAAATTTTTCATAAAAAGAAAATTTAAAAGTTAACTGAATAAATTGTTAACGAATAATGCGTGTAAAATTGTATCTTAAAAGAAAATAATCCGGTTTGCAACCGGCAAAATATTTTTCACTTTTAGTTTTTCACTTTTCACTACTCTAAATCGGTACTCAAAATATAACGGCAGATTCGGTTGTTGTTTTTATCAGCCACATAAATCACCTTCTTGAAATAACAAACACCGGAAGGCGAATCGAACTGAAATGGTCCGGCACCGAGACCGCCGAATGAAGCAAGCACCTGCTTGGTTGAACCGGAATTAGCAGCAGGATTTACACCTTCATATCCTT
>CAMDBK010000183.1 GCA_945889235.1 Chitinophaga pinensis | reverse complement strand
TTGCGAATTTGACTATGCCGGGTCACAGGCTTCGCGCTCGCTTAAGGAAGAAGGAATTGAAGTTTCGCTTATCAATTCCAACCCTGCAACTATTATGACTGATAAGGTAACAGCCGACCATATTTACCTGTTGCCATTGACGCCCGCTTCCATCAAACAAATTCTGGAAGAGCGGAAGATTGATGCGGTGCTTCCCACTATGGGCGGACAAACTGCCCTTAATCTTGCCATCCGGTGTGACGAGATGGGGATTTGGAAAAAATATGGTGTCAAAATGATTGGGGTAGATATTCAGGCAATTGAAACCACAGAAAACCGTGAGGCTTTCAAAAAACTGATGGAAAAAATAGGTGTGGGTTGTGCGCCTTCAAAAATTGCCAACTCATTTCTGGAAGGAAAAGAAGTTGCGCAGGAAATAGGCTTTCCGTTGGTTATTCGTCCTTCTTACACACTTGGTGGAACGGGCGCTTCCTTTGTGCATACTCGTGAGGAATTTGATGCAGCATTAACCCGAGGTCTACATGCATCTCCAACACATGAAGTCTTAATTGACAAAGCCGTTCTTGGCTGGAAAGAATATGAGTTGGAATTGTTGCGCGATGCCAACGACAATGTGATCATCATTTGCTCCATCGAGAATTTTGATCCGATGGGAATTCATACAGGCGACTCGATTACGGTCGCTCCTGCAATGACACTTTCGGATGCAACCTATCAGCGCATGCGCGATATGGCAATCCTGATGATGCGCTCTATCGGAAATTTTGCCGGTGGTTGCAACGTTCAATTTGCAGTTAGTCCAGATGAAGCGGAAGATATAATTGCGATTGAAATTAATCCCCGCGTATCGCGTTCATCAGCGCTGGCTTCAAAGGCCACAGGTTATCCCATTGCAAAGATTGCTTCAAAACTGGCTATTGGTTATCACTTAGATGAATTGCAAAACCAGATTACCAAAAGCACTTCTGCATTTTTTGAACCTACATTGGATTATGTGATAGTGAAAATTCCGCGCTGGAATTTTGACAAGTTCAAAGGTTCTGACAGGCAATTGGGCTTACAGATGAAATCAGTTGGTGAGGTGATGGGAATTGGAAGAAATTTTCAGGAGGCATTGCAAAAAGCTTGTCAGTCGCTGGAAATAAAACGCAACGGTTTGGGCGCTGATGGAAAAGAAGTCCGCAACCAGGAACAGATTGTTGAGAGTTTGAAACGACCAAGTTGGAATCGTTTATTCCATATCAAAGATGCGATGCAAATGGGCATTCCATTTAAATCCATACAGGCCCTTACACGCATAGATCCTTGGTTTTTGCACCAGATTGAAGAATTAGTTTTGGTTGAAAAAGAAATTGCAAAATATACCATTGATAAAATTCCTTTTGATTTGCTGAAAGAAGCAAAGCAGAAAGGCTATGCCGACAGACAAATTGCACATTTGCTGCGTTGCCTTGAAAGCGAGGTTTTCAATAAACGCAATGACATGGGAATAAAGCGTGTTTACAAATTAGTTGATACGTGCGCTGCAGAGTTTGAAGCAAAAACACCTTACTACTATTCTACGTTTGAAGATGAAAACGAATCAGTGGTTTCTGACAAGAAGAAAATTGTGGTGCTGGGTTCCGGTCCAAACCGCATAGGGCAAGGGATTGAGTTCGATTATTCATGCGTTCACGGTGTGCTGGCGGCAAAGGAATGTGGTTATGAAGCAATCATGATTAACTGCAATCCTGAAACGGTTTCAACTGACTTTGATATTGCTGACAAACTTTATTTTGAACCCATTTTCTGGGAACATATTTATGACATCATTCTTCATGAAAAGCCCGAAGGTGTCATCGTTCAGTTGGGCGGACAAACCGCCTTGAAGCTTGCTGAAAAACTTGACCGTTACGGAATAAAAATTATAGGTACAGATTTCAAATCGCTTGACCTTGCAGAAGATCGCGGAAGTTTTTCAACACTGCTGAAAGAGAATAATATTCCCTATCCGAAATTTGGTGTTATTGAAGATGCGGAGAATGCAGTGAAGATTTCACGCGAGCTTGGATTTCCTTTGCTGGTGCGTCCTTCCTATGTTCTTGGCGGACAAAGCATGAAGATTGTAATCAACGAACAGGAACTGGAAGAACACGTTGTTAACTTACTGCGCGATATTCCCGGAAACAAGGTTCTGCTTGACCACTTTCTGGAGAGGGCTATTGAAGCAGAGTCGGATTCCATCTGTGATGGCAAGGATGTTTACATCATTGGAATTATGGAACACATTGAGCCTGCAGGTATTCATTCAGGCGATTCGTATGCTGTGCTTCCTGCTTTTGATTTGAGTGAAAACGTAATGAAGCAGATTGTACAGCATACGAAGACCATTGCAGTTGCCTTAAAAACAGTGGGACTTCTCAATATTCAATTTGCAATAAAAGATGAAGTGGTGTATGTAATTGAAGCCAATCCCCGCGCTTCACGCACGGTTCCGTTCATTGCAAAAGCGTATGACGAACCGTATGTAAACTATGCTACCAAAGTAATGCTGCGCGAAAAGAAAGTGAAAGACTTTAAGTTTAATCCGAAGCAAAAAGGATACGCAATTAAAATTCCCGTGTTCTCGTTTGATAAATTCCCGAATGTGAATAAAGAACTGGGCCCTGAAATGAAATCAACAGGCGAAGCCATTCAGTTTATTGATGATTTGCAGGATGAATTTTTTCAGAAAATTTATTCTGAACGTAATCTTTATCTCAGTCGCTAAGCAAATTACAAAGAACAAAAAGCAAATCTCAAATAATATACAAAACCCAATTTCAAATTATCCAAACCGTTTGTTACTTGAATTTTTACCATTGGAATTTATTTGTGATTTGTTTCTTATTTTTTGAGTTTTTAAAATTATGATTCGCCTCATTCTTGTTCTTATATTCATTTATGCACTCTACAATTTTGTGTTTAAAGTTATAGTTCCGCTTGCTGCACGTTCAATGGTAAACAAAGCCCAGCGTGATATGCAGGAGCGGATGCAAAACATGCAGGAGCAACAACGAAAACCCGAAGGTGAAATAAATGTCTCGAAAAAAAGCAAAGGGAATGATGGGGAGTATGTGGATTACGAAGAAGTGAAATAAATTGTAAATATTTGACACCCTGAGCGTAGTCGAAGGGCAATAATAAATAATTAAGGTGCTTCGACTACGCTCAGCATGACAGCCAAACGCAAAAGTATTCTATGAAAAACATCAATTTTAAACCTCTGCTACCGCACCTTATTGCTGTGGTTGCTTTTATTGTGGTAACACTTGCTTACCTGCACCCGCTGCTGGAAGGCAAAGTGGTTTATCAGGGCGATATCACCAATTATACCGGTATGTCTAAAGAGATAAAAGATTTCCGAGAAAAAACCGGTGAGGAGCCTTTGTGGACCAACTCCATGTTTGGAGGAATGCCTGCGTACCAGATTTCGGTTTTGTATCCTTCTAACTTAGTGAAGTATGTAGATACCGCGCTGGGACTTGGTTTGCCGCGCCCTGCCAATTATTTGTTTTTACTCATGCTTGGTTTTTATTTTCTTCTTATTATGCTGAAAGTGGATTATCGTCTTGCAATTGCGGGAGGATTTGCTTTTGCTCTCGCTTCGTATTCGGTAATAATTATTGAAGCAGGACACAACTCAAAGGTTCATGCCATGGCATATATGGCTCCTGTGATTGGCTCAATTTTGCTGGCTTACCGTGGTCGGTTATTGTTGGGTGCAGCGCTTACTTCCTTGTTTCTTGCTTTACAGATTTACACCAATCATTTGCAGATTACTTATTATTTACTGCTGACTATTTTGTTGTTAGGTTCGGTAAAATTGGTTTATGCAGTGATAGAAAAAACCCTTCCTGCTTTTTTAAAAGCTACAGTAGTACTAGTGATAGCCGCAGTAATTGCATTGCTTCCAAACATTACCAACCTATGGGCAACTTATGAATACGGACAATATACCATGCGCGGAAAATCTGACCTTTCTTCTGATTTGGCGGCAGGTAAAGAAGGTCTTTCGCAGAAATATGCAACCGACTGGAGTTATGGAATAGGCGAGTCAATGACCTTGCTAATCCCTAATTTTAAAGGAGGCGGTTCTAACGGTGAACTTGACACAAAGTCGGATACTTATAAAGCCTTAATTGATAATAAAATTCCGAAAGGTCAGGCTGTGGGAATTATTAAAAACCTTCCGCTTTACTGGGGCGACCAGCCTTTTACATCAGGTCCGGTTTACCTCGGTGCAATAATTTGTTTTCTTTTTATTCTTGGATTATTTACGCTGAAAGAAAACGATAAATGGTGGTTGCTGGGTGCTGCAATTCTTTCCATCGTGCTTTCGTGGGGAAGAAATTTTCCTCCTGTTACGGATTTCTTTTTTGCACATTTCCCCGGTTATAACAAGTTCCGTGCGGTTTCCATGACCTTGGTAATTGCACAGTTTGTGTTTCCGGTAATGGCGCTGCTGGCTTTGAAAAATATTTTTTCAGGTGAAATTGCTGCATCAGATTTGAAGAAAAAATTGATTTATGCGCTTTCAGTTGTTGGTGGTGTTAGCTTGTTTTTTGTGCTGATGCCCGGAATGTTTTTTGATTTTGTTTCTGCTGCAGATGAGAATTATGCTGCAAAAGGATTTCCTGAGTGGCTGATAGATGCAATAAGAACTGACCGTGAATCTTTGTTAAGAATGGATGCATTGCGTTCACTTGTTTTTATTTTGATTTCGGGTGGAATAATCTGGTTGTTCATGCTAAACAAACTGAAGAAAGAAATTGCAATGTCGTTGTTTGCTGTGCTAATACTGGCAGATATGCTGCCTGTTGATTTGCGTTACCTGAACAAAAGCAATTTTGTAAATAAAAAAAAAGCTGAAAAACCTTTTACTCCCACCCAGGCCGACAACTATATTCTTGAAGATAAAGACCCTGATTTCCGTGTTTTGAATTTGGCTGCAAATACGTTTAACGATGCCGGCACTTCGTATTTTCATAAATCTATCGGTGGTTATCACGGTGCGAAATTGAAGCGTTATCAGGAACTGATTGACCAACACATCAGCAAGAATAATATCAGGGTGCTGAACATGCTGAATACAAAATATGTAATTGTTCAGGGAGAGAAAGACGGCCCTGCAAGACCACAGCAAAATCCGGGTGCACTAGGCAATGCATGGTTTGTAGATGAATATAGATTAGTAGCAAATCCTGATTCTGAAATTATTGCGTTAAATACTTTTGAACCAAAGAAAACTGCAATCATTGACCAGTATTTTGAAAATGAAGTAAAAGGTTTTACTCCGCAAAAAGATTCAACCGCACAAATTAAATTGACGGATTATAAACCCAATCATCTTTCGTATCAATCCAAAACTGCTACTGAACAACTGGCTGTTTTTTCAGAGATTTATTACGACAAAGGATGGAATGCTTATGTGGATGGAAAACTAATACCGCATTTCAGAACTGACTTTGTGTTGCGTGCAGCGCGTATTCCTGCCGGTGAACATAAAGTTGAGTTTAAATTTGAGCCAACAACTTATTATACAGGAGAAAAAATTGCATTAGGTGGGTCAATACTGCTGTTTATTTTTGTTGGAGTTGCGTTGTTTTTTTCAATGAAAGAGGTGTCACCCCGAGCGTAGTCGAGGGGCTTTATAAAATTAAAATAATTACACTTCGCAGTTCGACTACGCTCACTGTGACAAAAACCGCTCAGTGTGACAGCCGTGAATCAAAATAGAAAAACCGTCCTCATCATTACCTACTACTGGCCGCCCAGCGGTGGTGCAGGTGTTCAGCGTTGGCTGAAAACAGTAAAGTATTTGCGTGAATACGGTTGGGAGCCCATTGTTTACACACCCGAAAATCCTGAAGCGCCTGCAATTGATAACTCATTGCTGAAAGATATTCCTGAAGGAATTAAAGTTCTGAAGCAACCAATCTGGGAACCTTATTCTTTTTATAAAAAATTTCTTGGTCTTAAAAAGGACGAAAAAATAAATGCAGGTTTTCTCACCGAAAAAAAGAAACCCGGACTTGCTGAAAAAATTGCGGTGTGGATTCGCGGTAATCTGTTTATTCCCGATGCACGAAAATATTGGGTAAAGCCTTCTGCTGAGTTTCTTTCAAACTACCTGCGGTCGCATCCTATTGATGCAGTTATTTCAACAGGGCCGCCACACAGCATGCATTTGATTGCACTGGGTTTGAAACAAAAAACAGGTATTCCCTGGCTGGCTGATTTCCGTGATCCCTGGACGAATATTGATTTTTATGATAAGCTTATGCTGACTAAAAGTGCAGATGCAAAACATCGTGAACTGGAAAAATCTGTTTTGCAAAATGCGGACGTTGTTACTTCTATTGGCAAGCAAATGGGGGATGAGTTTTTGCAGCTTGGAGCAAAACGTGTGGAAGTTGT
>CAMDBK010000182.1 GCA_945889235.1 Chitinophaga pinensis | reverse complement strand
ATAATAGTGATTTTGTTTACAAAAATCACAACATTAATAAGCTGTAAAATTGATTAGCAACCCTTTATTTCAACAGTAGAGAGTCAATAAATAAAAAGGTCGGAAGAAAAATCTTCCGACCATGACTGCATTAGATATGCCCCTTTTTTATTTTGTATAACATACTAGTGCTTACTCTTAAGCAATCCCCTTTCATTTTATCCTATCTTTGCATTCCTTAAAATAAAACCATGTCAAAATTCTTCAGACCCGGAAAGCCGGGAGGTAGCAGCAGCAACGATAAACGCGGTGACGCAAAACCGTTCAACAAAAAGCCTTTCACGCGCGGAAGCGATAAACCCACAAGCCGCAAAGAATTTGAGGCCTGGAAAAACCGTTCCGATTCCGATGCACCCAAAGATGCCGGAAAATCATCCGATAAACCCAAATCACGCTTTGGCGATAAGCCATTCAAAAAATCATTTGATAAACCCGCAGGAAAAAGACCGTTCAAACGTGATGATGATAAAAGCGGAGATTTTAAACCCAAAAGCGACAGACCTTTTACACCGGGAAAAGAATCAGACCAGTGGAGAAAACGCGCTCCCCGCAAAGATGATGTTGAAGACTTTGGTGAAGCAGACGACAAACCAAAAACACCATCTTACGGCCGTCCTTACGATGCCAAAAAGAAATACCAAAGCAAGAAAAAATTCACCAAAGGCACCTTTGGTCAGCAAGCCGAAAAAGCACCTTCCGATTTAATCCGTCTCAATAAATACCTTTCCAATGCAGGCGTATCATCAAGGCGCGAAGCCGATAAACTCATTGAAAGCGGAGTAGTAACCGTAAACGGAAAAGTAATTACCGAAATGGGCTACAAAATTTCTCCGGGCGATGAAGTAAAATTTGGTGGAGCAATTCTCCGCAAAGAAAAACCGGTTTATATTTTACTCAACAAACCCAAAGATTACATCACCACCAGTAAAGACCCGCAGGAACGCAGAACCGTAATGCACCTCATTGAAGGCGCTTGCAAAGAACGTGTTTATCCTGTAGGTCGTTTAGACCGCATGACAACAGGTCTTCTCCTTTTCACCAACGATGGCGAAATTGCAAAACGTTTAACACATCCATCACATGGCGCAAAAAAAATGTATCATGTTACACTCGACCAGAACCTGAGCCTTGCCGATATGAAAAGCATACAAAACGGCATAGAACTCGAAGACGGAAAAGCCGAAGTAGATGCCATTGAATTTGTAGAAGGTGCCGGCCGCAAAGAAGTAGGCATTGAAATTCACAGCGGAAGAAACCGTGTGGTGCGCAGAATATTTGAAAGCCTTGGCTACAATGTTATAAAACTTGACCGCGTTACTTTTGCAGGATTAACAAAAAAAGATTTGCAGCGCGGCTACTGGCGCCAGCTTTCCGAAAAGGAAGTAGGAATGCTCTTGATGAATAAATAAATTAGCAAACCGTCACCCTGAACTTGTTTCAGGGTCTTAAGATGCTGAAACAAGTTCAGCATGACGAATGAAAATTAAGTCATGGCTTTCCTCGGAAAAATATTAAAGCAATCCATTGAACTCAGGAAAACAGCAACCAATGCTATTCCTAAATTCAAGCCGCTTACACAACAGCGCAGGGTACTTTCAAAGTTGTTAGACAAAGCACAAGACACCCAATTCGGCAAGCGATACAACTTCAGCGAAATACTTTCTTCTGATAATATTCTTGAAAGCTTCAAACAACAGGTTCCGGTTTTTGATTACAATTCCATTCACGATAAATGGTGGCACCGCTCACTGGAAGGCGAAACAGATGTGTGCTGGCCCGGCAGCGTAAAATATTATGCGCTCAGTTCCGGAACTTCCGATGCCTCAAGCAAACGCATTCCAATTACTGATGATGCACTCAAAGCAATCAAGCGCACCAGCATCCGCCAAATTCTTGCACTGGGAAATTTTGATATGCCCGAAGAATTATTTGAAAAAGACATTCTGATGATTGGCGGAAGCACCTCGCTTAATTTCACCGGAACTTATTATGAAGGCGACCTGAGCGGCATCACTGCAGGAAACCTTCCACTGTGGTTTCGTAATTTTTATAAACCCGGAAAAGAAATTTCGCAGGTAAAAAACTGGGACGAGAAATTAGATGAAATAATGCGCAATGCAGGCAACTGGGATATCGGCTTTATTGTTGGCGTTCCCGCCTGGATTCAAATCATCATGGAAAAAGTGATTGAGCGTTACAAGGTAGAAAATATCCATCAGGTATGGCCCAACCTCATGATATATGTACATGGAGGTGTATCGTTCGAGCCTTATAAAAAAGGTTTTGAAAAACTGTTGGGCAAACCACTTACGTATATTGAAACCTATCTTGCATCTGAAGGATTCATTGCTTTTCAAAACCGCAAAGACACAAGCGCCATGCAATTGGTATTAAGCAGCGGAATTTATTTTGAGTTTGTTCCTTTTAATGAATCAAACTTTAACGCAGAAGGAAAAATTCTTGAAAATCCGCAAACACTGAACATAAGTCAGGTTCGCGAAGGCGAAGAGTATGCATTATTGCTCAGCACCAAAGCCGGAGCATGGCGTTACCTTATTGGCGATACAATCCGTTTCACAGACCTCAGCTGTTCTGAAATTGTTATAACCGGAAGAACAAAACATTTTCTCAGCCTTTGTGGTGAGCACCTCAGCGTTGACAACATGAACAAAGCAATGCAAAGCGTTGGTGAGGAATTAAATATTGAAATAAAAGAATTCACCGTTTCAGGAATTTCACGCGATAATTTTTTCGCCCATCAATGGTTCATTGGAACAGATGATGCGGTGGATGCAAAAATCTTCCGTGAAAAATTAGATAACAGATTGTGCGAGCTCAATGATGATTACAAAGTGGAACGAGCACATGCGTTGAAAGATGTGTTGGTGGAAATTCTTCCGTCTGATATTTTTTATGGCTGGATGAAAGCGAAAGGAAAAGAAGGTGGGCAAAATAAATTTCCCCGTGTGATGAAGAAAGAACAATTTGCCGAATGGCAGAATTTTGTGAAAAAGCATTATGTCTGATGCATTATTACAAGGCATTTTTCTTGGTTTTGTCCTCAGTGTTTTTGTAGGACCTGTTTTTTTTATGCTTGTGCAAACCAGCGTTTCGCAAGGCATTAAAGCTGCACTGGTTCTTGATGCAGGAATTGTTTCGAGTGATATTTTTTGCATCGCACTTTCATATCTTGGGTTGGCGCAATTATTACAACGCCCTGCTTATAGTTTTACTTTTGGAATTGCAGGTGGATTAGTTTTGGTTGCATTCGGAGTTTACACAGCACTGAAAAAAGAAAAAGTTCACACTGAAAAAATTCCACCGGGTTTAACCAAAGCGCACGGTATCAAACTTTTTATCAAAGGCTTCATTTTTAATACATCCGTTCCTTCTGTAATTTTTTTCTGGATAGCAACGGTAAGCCTTTCTATTGCTCAGTTTCAGAATAACAGAACACTTACAGTTACGTATCTTACCTCAGTTGTGCTCACTTATTTTGCAATCGATATTCTCAAAATTTATCTTGCTTCAAAAGCAAAGAAATTCTTTTCAGGAGAAAGAGAAAAAACAATTAAAAAACTGGCAGGAATTGCGCTGGTTATTTTTGGCGCAATAATTATTTACAAAGTAATTTCCGGAAGATTTTAGTTCACTTGGCTGTCTAACCAGGCCACAACATATTTCAGCACATCTTCTTTTTCCGGCTCATTATGCGTCTCATGATAAAGACCATTCCATAAGCGGAACGTGCAATTCTCTTTTACTTTTTCAGCAAATTCTTTTGAACCATCAGGTGAAGTCAGTTGGTCTTCTGTTCCGTGAAATAATAATAAAGGCAACTTCATTTCTGCAGCATGTTCTATCGCCCACTCACCGGCACCATGCACTTCAACAAAAAAACGTGCAGATATTTTATCGTGAACAAGCGGGTCGCTGAGATAAGCATCCACCACTTTTTTATCACGTGAAATTGCTGAGGCATCTAACTCGGTACTTTGTGTAAAGCCCGGAAAAATATTATTGACAAATTTACCTAATGCAACTTTTATCGCAGGTGGTTCAAAAGCTAATTTCAGGTAAGGTGATGAAGCTATAATGCCTGCCACATCAGGTTTTCTGCGCAGTGCATAATTCAAAACAACATTGCCGCCCATACTATGTCCGTAAATAAATTTCTTGCTTCCGGGAACAATTTTTTCTGCCTGTTTCAATAAATCGGAAACACCATCGAGCAGCAAATCATACGATGGAGTGTGGCCACGACTTCCTCCGGATTTTCCATGCCCGCGCTGGTCGTAAGCAACTACAGAATAACCTGCATCAACAAAATGTTTTGCAACATGCGCGTAACGCCCGCTGTGCTCTCCCATTCCATGCACAAGACAAATAACAGCTTTGGGTTTTGCGTCCGCAAGCCAGCATTGTCCGTAAACATCAATTCCGTCAGATGACTTCCAGTTTAATTCCTGATGTTTCATATTGATTGTTTTTTGAGGAAGAACAAAAGTAGAATTTTCAGAATAGCAGCGGAAATAAAAATATATACCTTTGAAAAGTCTTCGTCACCCTGAACTTGTTTCAGGGTCTTTAATATCAAGATGCTGAAATAAATTCAGCATGACGATTTTTAAAAATATCAACCATGGAAATCCTGAAAAAAATTCTGAAGATTGTATTAATGTTTGTTGTGCTGGGCGTAATGTGGATAGCCGGCAATCTGCTTTTCGGAACCATTACCGATTTTAAACCTGAGAAAGAAATAAAACTTGCTCTTCGCGGAAATGCAACTGCCCAGCCCGACAGCATTTTTACATTCATTAACTGGAACATCGGTTACGGTGGGCTGGGTGAGAAGGCTGACTTCTTTTACGATGGCGGGAAAATGGTTGTCTCCGCTGAAGAAGATGTGGACAAATACCTAGCAGGTATTTACAATTTCGCAAAGTCAAACGACAGTGTTGATTTTTTCTTTTTTCAGGAAGTGGATACGTTGGCACGCAGAAGTTACCGCATCAATGAGTTGTGGGGAATTTCACAACAACTGCCAAATTATGCGTATTCATTTGCCGTGAATTACGATGTAAAATTTGTTCCTGTTCCTTACACAAATCCGATGGGTAAAGTTGTTGCAGGGCTTGCATCTTTTTCAAAATTCCAACCGACAAGTGCAACACGTTATGGCTATGATTCAAATTTCTCATGGCCCACCAGCATTTATTTTTTAGACAGATGTTTTTTGGTCCACCGCATTGCGTTGGCGAATGGAAAAGAATTTATTGGCATAAATACACACAACTCTGCCTACGACAAAACAGGCGAATTGAAAAAGCGCGAAATGGAAATGCTGCGCGATTTTGTGGTGAAAGAATTTGAAAAAGGAAATTATGTTGTGGTAGGTGGCGACTGGAATCAATGTGCTCCCGGATTTGATGCAAAAACATTTTGGAAATCAGATGTTGATATTGCCGAGAATGCCAATATTGATGCAGCCTTTATGCCTTCTGGTTGGGCATGGGCTTATGATAACACTGTACCAACTAACCGCAGTTTGTTGTTTCCTTTAGACTTAGAAAAAACCGATAGAACTGTTATTGACTATTATCTTGTTTCGCCAAACCTTGAAGTGTTGCAGTTGAAAAATGTGGATATGCAATTCAAATATTCTGACCACCAACCGGTGTTACTTCAAGTAAAAATTAAGCAGGAATAACTTTTATATAAGCATTGCACATTATTGATGCAGACTACTGATCAATGAATCTAGTCTGTTAACTTATATTTAATCAATTAAAGTAAACTTTAAGTCAATTCATATTAAGTTTTAATCAAATTATTGCATTCTTAATTAAGATTTTAAAAATTTATTCTTGTTTTTTACTTTAATAAAAAAGCCGGAGTGCAATAACACTGTGTCTAACTACAATATAAATCGATATACATTTTATAGAGTATTTGCAAAATTGTTAATTCCCGATTAAAATAGGGTAGCATAGCATTTTGATATTTTAATTGATTCATCACCATTTTATAATTATTTGCTAATTTCTACAATAGAAGTGCGCTGTAGTTTTGCTATATTAATTTTTTTTAGTAAAACTACATCCATCAATGAAAATCAAGCATCTCCATTTTTCAACCTTGTTATGTTTATTAATTGTCTTTCAAAGTTGCAAAAAAGAAAATGAAACCATTTTACTTAAGCAACAAGTATCAATACATCCATTTACTAACAATATGGAATTGGATAAAACAAATGATTTGTCAGACGATATACAAAGTTCAAATGAATTCGGTGCTAATTCTATTTCAACAGGAGCATTTTGTTTTTGCGATATATGCCTAAATAGTCGCACCTCAAAAAGTCAATTTTAATTTTTGACCAAAATAATTCCAATAAACAAACAGGATAAAATTATGAATGAGTTGCCAAAAATTAATTGCCTCTGTTCGCCAGAGGTTCATGACTCGTTTAAAATTCATTGCTGCGGC
>CAMDBK010000181.1 GCA_945889235.1 Chitinophaga pinensis | reverse complement strand
TTTCCATTGCTTTAATAATACGTTGTTAAAAAAATATCCCGCACTATTTTATAGTTGCGGGATATCACATTTATTATTTTAATGAATCAATAATTGAACTAAAGATTTATTTCTTAATTATTTTCCGGGTTTCCAGAACAATTCCGTTTTTAAGTATGCTGTAAAAAAACAGTCCTTCTGGCAGAGTGCCTAAATCGGTTTCAAGTTTTGTTTGTCCGCTTTTTAAAGCAAATACATTGATTTTTTCTCCCAGCACATTGTAAATTATTACCTGGTCGGCTGGGGGTGTTTCAATGGTTATTTTATCACTAAATGGATTAGGATACGCAGAAGAAAGGTTAGGTGTAACATTATGTTGCTGTATTCCGGTAACAGATGATACAACTATACTAGCTGCTTCACCATGCGGAGTTGCCGGGTGGCAATCGTAATTATAGGTTCCCGGAACTGTTACTACGTATTCTAAGTCATGATGACTTGCATCAATCAAGCCATTCCATGAAGGGGCACCGTTTGGGATGTAGGTAGAATTGACAGGACCTACAATGTGATTTCCGGCCACCCATGTCCAATGCACTGTATCGCCTACTACGGCATTAACAGTAAGTGGTAAAAAATGCGAGGGTGAGTTCTGACAAGTAACAATGTGAATGGTGGCGCTTGCTGTATTAACCAGTAAGGCAACTGCAATGAATGTAAAAAGTTGTTTCATGTTTTTTTATTTAAATTTTGGATGAAGGTATTGATTTTTTGAACCTGTAAAACAGATTTGCGAACTGCTGACCATCAACAAGCTTGTTAATGCCGTTATAACTGAAGAAGCGAAAGACAGAAATCTGACGATCTATTTACCCGGGTCTGTGTATACAGCCTTTAAATTTATTACCGGCAAAAGTGAGGTAATGTATTTTGCCTGATCCGCTGAAGTTGCCTTTGATTTTAGTAACTTCATAAAGCACAAGATGATTAAGACTTTCAGGCTCTTCCCAAGCTATTTTAACAAAACCGGGTTGTTGGTTTTTAACAGTTTCTATATCAGTTCCTGCCTGTATATTATCAATCCAGATAATTGTTTCTGAATAGTTATCTTTATAAGCATACAGAAAAGTGATTGTTAATAGTAGTAATACAAATGAAAGACGGGTAAGTGTTGTTGCCATTTTTCCTGTGTTATTGGTTATGAACTGCTACCTATATATTTCCGACAGCAAACTTATTAATATTATTTTAACAACCTACTAATTGCAAATAAATTTTTCCACAGGTGTTTATTATACCCACGAAGCAGAGTTTGGCGGGTACTGTGATTAATGTTAATACCCCAGATAGTGCTATTATTTCTTCAGACTTTCGGCATATTTTTTCAGTGCGGTTTCTAATGCATTTTGCAATGCACTTTTAAGTAAACCTGCTACAAACGGAAAGTTAGAACCTAGTTGAATGGAATAATCCAATGCTGATTTATCGGGCGACAAACTTTTAAATTGCATGGTGCCGTAATGATGATGCAGCGGTGTTCCTTTGGTAATCTGATATTCAATGCACACCGGCTTGACTGATTTACGGATTGTTTCTTCAAACGGTGCGAAGGGAATTTTTATTTTTCTGACCGAACCAAGTCCGTTTATATTTTCAGGGTCTGAGCTATCGGTTATGCGTTGCATAGGCTGCCCCATTATGGTGCCAAGCGTGGCATGGTTATTAAAGTCTTCCCATACTTTTTCAACAGGTGCATCAAATTCCTGATACAGTTTTACTTCGTGGATTTTCATAGAGTATAAGAGGGTGATTGTTTATTCATTCTCTAATAATTTTTCAATGCTTCTGTCGGGAATAACCCATAAAATGCTTACCAGCAGTATAAGAAATAAAGAAACCATGGGGTAATAGAACGAACATACAATACATATAATATATACGCCAACAGTGATATAGGTCTTTTTTACATTTTTTTTAATGATTAAAAAAATCTTGTCATCAGGCGATAGATTACGGGTGATTGCTGTTTGAAGCAAGTAGGCACCAAAACCACTGAGTAAAAGATTAAATGAATAGATGGCAACAGGCAGTTCAGCATACTCATTTTCGCCCATCCAGCCGGTAGAAAAGGGTATAAGTGAAAGGGTGAATAAAAGCCCCATATTTGCCCATATTATGGTACTGTTCACCTTCTTTACAGCATGCAACAGATGATGATGGTTTGTCCAGTAAATAGCAATAAAAATAAAACTAAGAAGGTAGCTGGTAAACACCGGTAATAGGTGTAACAAGGCGGTAACACTTGCCTCATGCGGAACTTTTAATTCCAATACCATAATAGTAATGATGATGGCAAATACTCCATCACTGAATGCTTCTAATCTGGTTTTATTCATACTTAGTTAATGCGTTTATATCGGCTAAATCTACTACAATCGTTTTTGTGGTGCTTTGTTAACCACTTTCTGAAATCTGTGGGTGTTGCAAAAAAAGGTTGGTGTCATTTTAGATTGCCACTGTTATCTTTCCGAAAGTTTAAAACTTTCGGAAAGATGGTAAAAATTTGCTGTTACTTAATTACAGTACAATTTTATACCCTTAGCAATCCTCGGAACCCACGGGCTGCATAATATGATTCAGCTCCGTTGTGATACACGAAAACCTGACCATAACGGTAATCGGCAAAGATGGCTCCACCGAGTTTGCGGATGGCATCGGGTGTTTTAAGCCAGCTTGATGTTTTGGTATCAAATTTTTCTCCAGCCAAATGGCGGGATTGCAATTGACGATACTCTTCTTCGGTTAAAAGTTCAATGCCCATATCGGCAGCTCTATTCATTGCGCTGTCTTTGGGCTTGTGTTCTCTGCGTGCATTCAGTGCAGTGTGGTCATAACAAAAACTTCTTCGGCCGGCAGGACTTTCGGGTGAGCAATCATAAAACAGGTATTCGCCCGTCTTTTTATCCTGCCCCACCACATCGGGTTCACCGCCTGTTAATTCCATTTCATTGAGCGATACTAATTTTCCGGGATTAGCTTCCAGCCTGGCTTGTACTTTAGTCCATTCAATGCTTTTGTGGCGATTCATATTTTTCTCAAAACGGGCTTTTATTATTTTGAGTAGTTCTACGCGCTGTTTGGGTGATAATTCCTTTTTCATGTTATTCTTTTTACCGCTGCATCTATCATTGCCTTCAGAACATTAAGGTCTATATCTGCCAGCTTATTGATGTAGAGACAACCTGCACCGGTTTTGTGTTTGCCCAGCTTTTTAAGAGCTGCCGCCTGCTCCTGAATATTTATCATCAGGTATAACGACAGGTTTGCTTTACGGGGCGCAAAACCTATTACGAGCCAATCCACTTCTCTTCCGCTGGCGTGACTTTTGTATCGTTTATTACCAAAGCCGATGATGGAACTGCTCCATAATACGGGCTGCTCACCTGTGGCTTTTTTCATTAGTTCCAGCAGCACAAAGCTGTCTTTGCGCTTTTGTTCATCTGCAAGGGCATTGATAAAATCATCCACGCTTGCTGCGGTTGGCTTTGTTTTTATTACAGCCAGTTTTCCTTGCCTGCCGGCAGGCAGGGATTTTTTTTCGGGCATTTGAATTTGATTCAGTTATACATGAGGCTGAGCCTTACTGGTAAGGGGTAATGCAATACTTTCTTTTTATTTTTTCAGCATTTGCTGTATTATTAATTCATATTCTTCAAACCTGTGTTTTCTTATTGGTTTTATTTTAGGCTCAGTAGAAAAATATAACAGCAGGCATGGTTTTATTGATTTGTATGAATCTACATATTCATATCCTGATAGTTCATTGTTCTTAATCCGTTGTTTTATTTTGTTGTGATAGGGATACATATTATGTGCAATTAAATTAGGCCAACCACTATAAGGCGTTTATAGTTTTCCGTTATAGTTAGGGTCATAATCTACCATCCATTCAATACCATATTTGTCTCTGAACATGCCAAAGTATGTACCCCAGGGACTGTCCATTATTGGCATTGCCGTTGAAGTTAATGTGGGGATTGATTATTGCCATGATTATTTGTTTATTAATTGACCCCCGGTTGAACATTGCGTCTTATCAGGCTTAACATCTATGTTACCCTTAGCGGGGCTTTAAGATTATTCAAGTTTACCTTGCGCTTTGGCTTCTGCAATAGTTATCCATTGCATATTTGACACACAATCACAACCGCCTTTTTCAATTGGCTCTTTGTAGTCTACTATATAGCCGGGACGCCCCATAGGAAAGCCGGTTTGTTTCATAAACTCTTTTTTTGCTTCCAAGCCTGTTTGCTGGTTTGCAATGCTGTCGTTTGCTGCTTCAGTATTTTCATTAGTTATGTTGCCTGATGAACCGGAAGAAGAATAACGTTTGCTGCCCTTGTTAGCATGTTTTTCTTTATACCGCATGCCGGGAGTAACACCATTCTGAGCAAAAAGATTTTCAGAAACAGCAACCAGCAGTACTAAAAAAGCGCAGATTAAAAGGTATTTGGCTTTATTCATTTTCAGATAAATTCCGAATCAGATGGTGTGTAAATTTACTAATTCATTGGTTTCAAACACTACTAAAAATATCGCTCAGCCTGTCCTTTTATTGTTATTATGTTACAAACGTAGCGGTTGGCTAAGCTCGTTTTAACAGGCGTCTTGCCTACTTTACTGTTTTCCATTTCAAAGGTAATTTTTATTTCTGAATTATAAAGATGTTGGCAATTTTTCAGCAATTGATTTTTTTTGACACAGACCCGATAGGTATCGGGTTCGCTGATTAACACAGATTTCATTCACAGACTTATTAATTTGTGGCAAAAATTTGTGAGAATTTGTGCACTCTGTGGCAATTGTCATTTTATTAATAATTCCGTAAAATTTAAACAGGCTCTTAGTATCTGCCAATGGCGAATGATTTATTACAGAGAGTAACAGCCTGAGACAGCACAGAGGTTCACAGAGGAAATTTTTTTAAAACTTTTGTGTTTTGTGTCATAGAATGCTTAACGCCTACACGCTACGTTTGGTTAGTTAGTTATTAGTCATATCAGCGTGATTTTTGAATCTGCATAGGCATACCATCTTTAACTCTTAGTGTTAAAGTAGGGTCCATTACGGGTTCTGATTCACCTATGTACTTAAAATCAAATTGCTGAATTACTTTGGTGAGAATAATGTCGGCTTCCAGTAAGGCAAAATTATTTCCGATACACATTCTGGGTCCGGCAGCAAAGGGGAAATAGGCAAACTTATCCAGTTGCTTTACTTCTTCTGTTTCCCAGCGTTCAGGGTCAAATACTTCCGGGTTTTTCCAATAATCAGGATTGCGGTGAACAATGTAAGGTGATATAAGTACGGATGTGTCTTTCGTAATAAGGTAATCGCCCACCCTATTATCGGCTGTTGCCATGCGCCCTATTATGTGAAATAAAAAGGTAGGCTGGTTGTTTCTAAAACATTCCCTGCGCCAGATACTCACCACCGGTAATGGTAATAGTTGTGCTGTCGGAAGGGTTAAAAAATGAACCCGAAAAAATACCGCTGTATTCACGGTACGTGGGCGATCCACCATAATGAACAGTAACGTTACCGCTAACCGAAACCCATGTTTGTGAATTGCGGTGAAACTCCATACGACCTGCAAAACCGGTTGATACAATAGTAGTATCCGTTCCGGTAATATCAGGAAAAAGCAGGTAGAAATATTCATTGGTTCCGGCAAGGTCGCCATGAATTTTAATACCCGCAGGCACCACACCGGTGTTTAGTGAAGCACCAATATTATTGGGTGATGCAGCCCAGGCAACACCATCAATATTTGCACGGAAATAAAACGGAGTATTTCCGCTTCCGGGATCATCATTAAGGTCGCATGAACTAAGTGAAAGTGCAATAAATACTGCGAGGAAAAGAAGTTGTTTCATAATCTTGAGATTTGTAAAACTTTTAAAGTTTGACAAACATACAATCTACTTCACAAATTATCAATTATCAATTATCAATTGTCAATTATCAATTGTCAATTATCAATTATCAACTATCAATTGCCTGCTTTTTTCTTTTCAACCGTGTAAGATTTTCAAAAAAAGGTGTAACCACATTACACTTGATGCCTTATATTTGAACCATCCAATTACTTACAAACCTAAAAATCAATCATCATGAAAAACTATCTGCTCACCGCACTGCTTGTATTTACAGGCATTATCAGTGCATCCGCTTCCGGACATGTTGCCGGAGCCAATCCAGTCAATATTACCTGTACAGGTCTTTGTAATGGTGTGGCATTCGGTAACGTTACCGGTGGCACAGGTCCCTTTAGCTATGCCTGGTCAACAGTAAATGGATTTGCATCCACGGATACAACTATTTATAACCTCTGTCCCGATACCTATACCCTTACCGTAACCGACAGCAGTGATATGTCAACCGATGATTTTGTATTAACGATTATGGAGCCTGCACAGATTATAGTAGACCTTTTCCCCACCAACCCCAGCGCCTGCGGAGCCTGTGACGGTACTATATTTTGCAATGTATCAGG
>CAMDBK010000180.1 GCA_945889235.1 Chitinophaga pinensis | reverse complement strand
ATCCCAATCCTGAAACCAAAACGGACGGGAACATATATTTTATTCCAGCGGGCAGGATCATAGCGTCTGTCAACGGTATCATCAAATTGGTATTGTGTTATATCAACGGAATTTCCCGATGCATCAGAAGCGGAAGTTTGAAGTGCTCTGTAGCCAACACCTACTCCAAAATAATAATCAATATGGAAAAAACCGCCAAGATTATCGCCAAGGAAACCGAAGAGAAGGCAAAGGTCATAACGCTGTGCAGCAGCGTTTACAGGTATTTCCGGGTTCATTATTCCGGTTGTTGCATCCTTAAATGCAATGTTACTTCCATCAAACTTATAAGAAGAATAGCGCGGCTGAAGACCAACATAGCCGCCTACAATTTGTTTTCGTCTGCCTACTTGTTTTGTTTCCATTTTCCCGACAAGAACTTTCAGTGTGTATGAATATTCCATTCCCGAATAATGATAGGTATGATTTTTTGCAATGTCTTTCGCATTCCATTGTGCAAAGCGATATTTATCACCTTTATCAGTGGTATTTGAAAAAATGACTCTGAATTCGCTGATAACTCTTCCAATCCGTATATCAAGTGCAACAGGGTAGTCTTTCCAGATATACATGAAGGGATTTGTTGAAACTGCAACAGAAAATCTGCCGCGGGCATCACGTTTACGTTCTTCTTTTTCCCGTTGTCTGCGCTCTTCTTCTTCGCGTCTTGCTATTTGTCGTTGTTCTTCTTCTGCTTTTCTTCTTGCTTCAATTACTTTGTTTTTTATTTCCTGCACTTTGGCATCATCACCAATAAATTCATAAACTTTTTGCAAACGCTCCCATTCATATTCCGAGAAACCTGACGTAAATTGTTCAATAATATTCACTGCGTTTCTTGCATCGGTTTTATCAGGTTCTTTCATAGCTGATTCCGAATAATCCCAGCCTGCATCAAGTGTTGGCGAGCTTGCCGATTTTGCATAATTGCCAAACCATTTATCAGCCTCTGCATATTTTTCAACAGCATATAAAGCATGGGCAGCGCGGAGTTTCAGGCTCTGATCATTGGTACTCATGTTATTAATGTTCTTCACCATAAAATCAAAGGGCCCTTTGTTTCGCTCTTTGTTTTCACTTGTCAGTGGCGGCCATTTTTCAAGTGAATTTACCCAGTGCTGTGCCAGTTCTTCATTCCCTTTACTGTCTTTATTGTAGGTTCTTGCGATGTCGTAAATTATCAGCCATTCATTAATAGGGTTAATATTCTTTTTTACAGTTTCATAAAGTTTCTCTAGTTCATAAACACGACTGTAATTTTTGTTTTCATAAGCAGAAAAAACACCGAGGTAAATCATATTTGTATATTCATTGTCCAGAGGATAAGAGTTGCTGAAATCCAGATGCTTTTCAACTGAATAAAGGCTAAGTGAACTGAAGTAAGGCCAAAGAACAAAAGCTTTGGTTACATATTCTTCCTGCTTTTCGAAATCTTTCAATTCCTTATATAAATAACTTATGCTGGTAAGTAATGAGGCTTTTTGGTAAGTTGCTGCATCACGGTAATCTGATGATTTCGATTCAACTTGTTCAATCAGGTTAAGGATTTCCTGGTACTTTGTTTTGATTGCAGGAATTTTTGAAGCGTCAGGATTATCGTAAAAATCATCCTCAAGCGGGTCAACTTCTTTTATTTTATCAAAGTGTTGTTTCCACTCTTCTTGTTGCGCGAAAAGAAAGCTGGCAGAAAAAATAAAAACGAAAAAAAGTATAATTTTTTTCATAGTTTTAGATTTGGTTACAAAATCAAAAATAATATTTATTCACAACTCCAAACCAATTCCCGGTTTTTCAGAAGGAAGAATACAGCCATCAATTAACTCAGGATTTTTAAAAGGATTATTGTTGATTAAAAATGGTCCGTCAAGGTCAACATAATCGGCAAGTGGAGAAAGGTGTGAAGCGGCTAACACAGCACACGAAGTTTCAGTCATACAACCCAGCATAACTTTCATATTCAGTTCACGAGCCCGCAAAATCATTTTATATGCTTCAGCCATTCCTGTTGATTTCATCAGCTTGATATTTATACCGTGAAAAAGGTCTTTTGCTTTTTCCAAATCAGAAAATCTTTTTACTGATTCGTCAGCCAAAAGAGGCAGCGGACTTTTTTCTTTCAGCCACAACATATCATCTTCTTTGCAGTCAACTGGCATTGGTTGTTCCACTACTTCAAAACTATTTTCTTTTAGCATGTGAAGTAGTTCAAGCGCCATACTTTTATCGCTCCAGCCTTGGTTGGCATCGGCATATAATTTTTTATCAGTTTCACTTTTTACAATGTGTACAATCTTTTCATCATCGTGTGTTCCCAGTTTTATTTTCAGGATTTTAAAATCCTTTGCTTCTTTTATTTTTTGTGGAAGGTTTTTTAAATCATCAATGGCAATCGTGTAACTCGAATATTTTTTTTCATTTGTTTTTACACCAAAATATTCAGAGCAAGGCTTGTTCAAAATTTTTCCGACTAAGTCGTGAAGTGCAAGATCTACCGAAGCTTTGGCGGCATTATTTCCTGTAGCAGTTGCGTCAACATATTTTAAAATAGCAGTGACTTCCTGCGGATTTTCAAATTTTTCAAGCTGAAGTTTTGAAAGAAAATTCATCACACTTTCCTGAGTTTCGCCATGATAGGGCGGGAGAGAAGCTTCACCAAAACCGAAAATTCCTTTGTGTTCAAGTTGAGTTAAAACAATTGCGGTTGTACTTCGCGTGCCGTGAGCCAAACCAAATGGGCGTTTCAGCTGAAGTGTATAAGGTCGGAAACTGAGTTTCAATACAAATTATTTCGCGTAAAAGTAGAGGAAATTCAATCGCATGTAAAAACCTATAAATACTATCTTTGCAATCCGTTTATTCAAAATGAAAACAGAAGTTTTATTATCACGTGCATTGGATTTTGAATTTCTCAGCATTGAGGAAGGCGTATTTCTTTTTCAGAATGCTGCTCTTAGCGAATTAATTTTTGTTGCCAACGAACTGCGCAAAAAACAAAAGCCCGATAATAAAGTAACCTGGATAATAGACCGCAATGTGAACACTACCAATGTGTGCATTGCCAATTGCAAATTCTGCAATTTCTACCGTATTCCCGGTCACCCCGAAAGTTATATCACCACCATTGAGCAATACAAGCAAAAGATAGAAGAAACCCTTCGTTACGGAGGCGAACAATTATTGCTGCAAGGGGGCCATCATCCTGAATTGGGTTTGAAATTTTATACTGATTTATTTCGTCAGTTAAAAAGTCTTTATCCTAATTTAAAGTTGCATTCATTAGGTCCGCCTGAAGTTGCACACATCAGCAAGCTGGAAGGAATTTCGCACACCGAAACATTAACCGCTTTAAAAGAAGCAGGCTTAGATTCTCTTCCCGGTGCAGGTGCAGAGATACTGAACGACCGTGTAAGGCGCATGATCTCAAAAGGTAAATGCGGAGGACAGGAATGGCTGAATGTAATGCGTGCTGCTCATAAGCTCAACATCACCACATCAGCAACCATGATGTTCGGACATATTGAAACGTTGTATGAACGCTTTGAACATTTGGTTTGGCTGCGTGAAGTGCAGAGTGAGAAACCAAAAGATGCAAAAGGATTTCTTGCTTTTATTCCCTGGCCTTTTCAGGATGATGGTACTTTGTTAAAGCGGGTGAAAGGAATTTCCAACAACGTATCAGCGGAAGAATATATCCGCATGATTGCCATGAGTAGAATTATGTTGCCGAACGTGATTAATATTCAGGCATCATGGCTCACTGTGGGAGAAAAAACCGCACAGATTTGTCTGCATGCAGGAGCAAATGATTTTGGTTCCATCATGATTGAAGAGAATGTGGTGTCGGTGGCGGGAGCACCACACCGCTTTACTTCCGAAGGAATTCAGCGTGCCATCCGCGAAGCAGGATTTGAGCCGCAACTGCGCACACAACAATACGAATACCGTGAATTACCCAAACTAATGGAACAACAAGTGATTAATTATTAATAAACTTTCTTTGCGCTCTTTGCACCTTTGCAAGAAACAAAAAATAACACCATGATAAACTACACCCTCCTCGAAAACAGTATCGCGCTCATCAGCTTTGATATGAAAAACTCAACGATGAATGTGCTCAATCAGGAATCAATTGCTGCTTTTGATGAAGCATTTGATAAAGCTGTGAAAGATGCCAACGTAAAAGGCATTATTGTTACTTCTGATAAAAAGGAATTTATAGCAGGTGCAGATTTAAAAATGATTGCAGCAGTGAAAACTCCTGAGCAAGTGATGGAGAAATCAGGCGTGCTTCATAAACTCTACCGCAAGATGGAAACCTGCGGAAAGCCTGTGGTTGCAGCTATCAATGGAATTGCATTGGGAGGAGGTTTTGAACTTTGTCTGGCTTCTCATTTCCGAATTGCAATTAATGATTCAAAAACACAAATAGGTTTGCCCGAAGTGTTATTGGGCTTGCTTCCCGGTGCCGGAGGAACACAGCGTTTGCCACGCATGATAGGCATTGAACAAGCGCTTCCGCTTTTATTGGAAGGAAAAAAATTGCGTCCTGAACAGGCATTGGAAAAAGGTTTGGTGAATAAATTGGTTGCAACAAAAGAAGAATTAATTCCTGCTGCTGTTGAATGGATAAAAACAGTGGGTAAAAAAGTTCAACCCTGGGATGATAAAGGATTTAAAATTCCCGGAGGCGGTGTGCAGACACCAACGGGGGTGAGAGTATTTATGGCAGGAAGCGCATTGTTACAAAAGAAAACATTCGGCAATTATCCGGCTCCTACTGCCATTATGAATTCGGTTTACGAAGGTTTGCAACTGGATTTTGACAGAGCTTTGAAAGTAGAGATGCGTTACTTCACGCAATGCGCCATGTCGCAGGTGGCGAAGAATATGATACGCACGTTGTTCTTTACTATGAATGCAGCCAACAGCGGTGCAGCACGACCAAAAGATGTTCCTGCAAATACACTTACTAAAGTGGGAGTATTAGGTGCGGGAATGATGGGTGCAGGTATTGCCTATGTTTCTGCGGTGGCAGGATTGAACGTTGTTTTGAAAGACCGTTCCATTGAAGATGCCGAAAAAGGAAAGGCCTATTCGGTGAAGTTGTTGAACGAAAAAGTCAGCAAAGGCCACATGACCAAAGAAAAAGCAGAAGAAATTCTGGCGCGTATTGTTACTACCGCAGACCCGAAAGCAGTGGAAGGCAGCGAGCTGATCATTGAAGCAGTTTTTGAAGACAGGGCGCTGAAAGCAAGCGTAACCAAAGAAACGGAAGCGGTGCTGGCACCAACGGCAGTGTATGCTTCCAACACTTCTACTTTGCCGATAACAGGCTTGGCAGAAGCATCCGTTCGTCCTGAAAATTTTATCGGCATCCACTTCTTTTCACCGGTTGACAAAATGCAACTGGTTGAAATTATTCTCGGAAAAAATACTTCGGATTATGCAATTGCCATGGCAATTGATTATGTAAAACGCATTAAGAAAACACCTATTGTGGTGAATGACGGAAGAGCATTTTATACCTCGCGTATTTTCTCAACTTATATTGCAGAAGGTCTGAACATGTTGCAGGAAGGTATTGCTCCGTCATTAATTGAGAATGCAGGAAAAGCAGCAGGAATGCCGGTTGGACCGCTTGCCGTTGCAGATGAAGTTAGCATTGAGCTGATGTATAAAATCAATAAACAAACGGAGAAAGATTTAGGAAAAGTGAACGAAGGGGCAGAAGCAAAAGTTGGTCGCTTGTTTATGGAAACACTTAATCGTCCCGGCAAAAAAGCAGGAAAAGGGTTTTATGAATACCCGACAGACGGTGGTAAAAAACATCTGTGGTCGGGATTGGCAGAGCATTTTCCTCTTGCAAAAGAACAACCCGATGTTGAGCTTTTGAAAAAACGTTTGTTGCATTACCAGGCATTGAATGCAGTGAAATGTCTGGAAGAAAATGTATTAACTTCTCCACGTGACGGGGATATTGGTTCTATTCTTGGTTGGGGCTTTCCTCCCTACACAGGTGGTATCTTCTCTTACATTGATATGATTGGTGTGCGCCAGTTTGTGGAAGATTGTAAAACACTGGCAACCGCTTACGGTGCACGTTTTAATCCACCGGCATTGCTGGAAGAGATGGCAAAGACAGGAAAGAAATTTTACGAAGAGAAAACAGAAAAGGCAGTAGCTTAAGATAAACGTATGAACTTTGTTGAAGAACTGAAATGGCGAGGCATGTTGCAGGACATCATGCCCGGAACAGAAGAATTACTGAATAAAGAAATGGTGAGCGGCTACATCGGCTTTGACCCAACTTCTGATTCATTAGGTGTCGGGAATCTGGTGCAGATAATGACCTTGCTGCATTTTCAACGTTGCGGACATAAGCCGATTGCCTTGGTTGGCGGTGCAACCGGAATGGTGGGTGACCCGAGCGGAAAATCACAGGAGAGAAATTTGCTGAACGAAGAAACGTTGAACCACAATCTTTCTTCGCAGAAAAAACAATTGGAGAAATTTCTGGATTTCAATTGCGGAAAAAACTCAGCAGAGAT
>CAMDBK010000179.1 GCA_945889235.1 Chitinophaga pinensis | reverse complement strand
GGGCGGTAGGTCATACAGATAGGTTCTGCATTGATATCGCACACGCGTAGGTAGTTTTTCAGTGTTTCTTCGCGCTCGGTAATAGTGTGTTCGTGCTTGCGTATAACATTGTTCTTATAATCTGCCACCGAAGCGCAACCGATTATACCGGTATAGGATTTCCCTTTGATTACCTGCGTGTAAACGTAAAGTGATTCAGCGCTGTCCTGCAATAAAATATTTTTATCCAGAAACGTTTGAAACCGTGCTTTGCTCTTGCGGAAAAGTTCGGTAGAGTTGGGCTCACTCTTAATATCACTGCGGTGTTCCGGAGCAATAACATGCAGAAATGAAATAGGATTTTCGTCTAATATAACACTGCGTTGTTCTTTTGAATAAAAATCATAAGGCCGTGAAACTACCTGCGAAGCATTTTCTGCTGTAGGCGTAATTCCTTTGAAGGGTTTGATGATGGCCATGAATCAGGCTTTGAAAAAACCAATAATCTTCTCCGCCATTTCAATGCCTATGCGTTCCTGTGCTTCCATAGTAGCAGCACCGATATGCGGTGTAAGCGATACTTTATTATGTTGCAGTAGTGCATTATTTATGTTGGGTTCGTTGGCAAAAACATCTAATCCTGCGGCAGCCACCTGCCCTGAATTCAATGCCACCATTAAATCGGTTTCATTGATTACTTCTCCGCGTGATGAGTTAACAAGGAGCACGCCTTTTTTCATTTTTCCGAACTCTTCTTTGGTAAGCAGGTAGCCTCCTGTAAACGGAACGTGTAGCGTGAGTGCATCACTGTTGCGCAACACTTCATCCAACGAAACTGTTTTTATTTTTACTTCCACTCTTCCCAGACTGAAAATCTCAAAACCAATGGTTGCATCGGAAATATAAGGGTCATAAGCCAATACATTCATTCCGTTGCCGACCGCAATGGCAGCCACTTCCTGGCCTATGCGCCCAAAGCCGATGATGCCCATTGTTTTGCCTTTCAGCTCGGTGCCGTTGGCGTATTTCTTTTTCAGTTCATTGAATGTTGTCCCGTCAGCAGCCGGCATTTTGCGGTTGGCATCATAGATGTTCCGCACCATTCCATAGAGATGTGCAAACACCAGTTCAGCTACCGAGCGCGTGGAAGCAGCCGGTGTATTCATTACTTCAATGCCCATTGCGCGGGCATAATCCACATCAATGTTATCCATGCCAACGCCACCGCGCCCAACCAGTTTCAGGTTTTTGCAGGCATCAATCAACTCTTTGCGCACCTTGGTAGCACTGCGCACCAGCAGGGCATCAACACTTTGTTCGTTGATAAAGGCAATAAGATTTTCCTGCGCCACCTTTTCGGTAAGAACGGTAAAACCGGCTGCTTCCAGCAAGCCTTTGCCGGTTTCGTCTATTCCATCGTTGGCAAGAATTTTAATCATCTATCCTTTTATTCTTCCAAATTCTTTCATCACATCCACCAGCACCTGCACGCTTTCCAGTGGTAATGCATTGTAAAGCGATGCACGGTAACCACCCACATCTCTGTGTCCGCGGATGCCACTCAGGTTGCCAGCCTTTGCTAACTTATCAAACTCAGGTTCCAGTTCAGTATTCTTAAGCAGAAAACAAACGTTCATATCCGAGCGGTCTTCTTTTTCAACGGTACCAATAAACAACGGGTTGTTATCAATTTCATTGTACAGCAAATCTGCTTTCTGGCGATTTATTTTTTCTATCCATTCCACTCCGCCATTATCTTTCAGCCATTTCATCGTCAGCATAGAAACGTAAATAGGAAATACCGGTGGCGTATTAAACATCGACTCTCCTTTGATATGCACCTTGTAATCCAGCATGGATAAAATCTTGCGGTCGGTTTTTCCGAGCGCACTCTGGCGCACTGCTACCATGGTTGCTCCCGCAGGTCCCATGTTTTTCTGCGCTCCGGCATAAATCAAGGTAAAATCATTTCCGTTTATCTTGCGACTGAAAATATCACTCGACATATCACACACCAGTGGCACCGGACTTTTAGGGAATTGTTTTATCTGAGTTCCGTAAATGGTATTGTTGGACGTTATGTGCAGGTAGTCTGCATCCGCAGGAATGGTATAACCTTTAGGAATGTAGTTGAAGTTTTTGTCTTCCGATGAAGCAACTACATTGGTGTTACCAATCATCTTTGCTTCTTTAATGGCTTTGCTTGCCCATACACCTGTGTTCACGTATGCCGCGGTACCGTTGGTGCGCAGCAGGTTGCTGGGAACCATGGCAAACTGCATGCTTGCACCGCCACCCAGAAACAAAACATAGAAATCATCGTCTAATCCTAATAATTCTTTTACCAGTTTCTGAGCTTCATCCATTACCGGAATATAGTCTTTGCTGCGGTGCGAAATTTCTAAGATAGAGAGATTAATTCCGTTGAAATTAAGGATTGCTTCTGCTGATTTATCAAGTACTTCCTGGGGCAGAATGCCAGGGCCTGCACTGAAATTATGAACTTTACTCATTGTATTTTTTGGTTTAAATCCGCTGCAAGTTGCAAAAAAAAAGTCTCTCGCCTAAGGCGAGAGACTTTCATGTTATCAACGACTGATTATTAATACCCTGAAATAAAACTGTTCAATTCTGTTTTGCTTGATTCAAATCCGAAAACATCATTCACTACATAATAGTTGCTTTGGTCATAAACCCAGTCGTAAGCAAACTTCGCGAAATCAAGTTTGGTATCCTCAAAACCAAATATTTCACAAATATCTTTCACTTGTGCTGAAGTCAGGCATTTTTTCTGAACGATGGATTTAGCCGTGCTCAGGCGTGTTTCATCAAAACCATTTGAACTGATACTTCTTTTTATTCCGTCAAAATCACTTGAATTTGTTGAACCTGCCCAGCAATCATTATTGATGTGCGCTCTTCCGGGGCTCATGGCTGGCGCATTATTTTGGGGAGGGTAATTGTTGTTGTTGTAATTGTTGGATGAAGATGTAGTGGTAGTAGTTGTTGAATAAGTAGTTGTAGTTGTAGCCGGAGGCATATAATATGGGTCGCTGATATTTACATTCATATTTATCCCCGGAACTCCTACATTCACATTGGTAGTAACACCAGGTGTTCCTGTGGTTACAGTAGTAGTTTGTTCAGTATATGTTACATTTCCAACAGGCGCAGTTTGTGTGTAAACCAGTACGTTTTGTCCGGCTGCCGGTGGTGGAGCCTGTGCCAGAGGAACTTCACTCTGCCAGCGGCAAACATATTCGCCTTTGTTGTTTTTCATTACGTTGAAAACTGTTTCGGTACCAGGATTGAAGTTGAGCGTTTTGTCCAATTCGCCTAAAGCCTTGTCTTCAAAAATAATTTTGGTTTTGTAGTAAGGCTGCGGTAATCCTGTAACTTTTACATTGGTTTCCGATTTTTCATTCTGACCGATACCATTCAAAATTACATAAAACCGTTCACCACCTGATGAATAGAATACAAGGTTGGATGTTTGTGCAAACGCTTGCACCGTAGCATAAACAGCTAAGAGTAGGAGTAGTGCTTTTTTCATTTTGTAATTGGTTTTGAGTTTTTAATTTTTTGAGCCTGTTGCCAAACTCCGTGCCAAAAGTAAAATAATTATTTTGTGTATTGCGTCACCCTGAACTTGTTTCAGGGTCTGATTTGAAAGATGCTGAAACAAGTTCAGCATGACGAATATTATTTTTTATTTTTTGCATCTACATCTTCTACTAATTGCCACATTCCTTTTTTGTAACGCAGGCCGTCAATACTGAAATCAGGCCCGTAATACTGGAAACGCCCAGTATTTATAGGGTCATTGGGCGCAAGGTGGTCAAACACAATCATCTTTTTTTGTTCATCGTAGTTAAGATACATCACGGCTTGTGGGTTATATTCAAAAATAATCCGGAACCATTTCTGCTTCTTCATTTGAAAAACGGGAGCACCAAAAACAGGTTCTCCTTTTCCCGAAAAAGTAAGAACATCAATTAGTTTCTTTGTTGTAATTCCATCGTTTCCGTTCCAGCCAAGCAGTGTGTAGTATGTCTTTCCTTTGCTCTTTCTTTGGAGTAGATTATAGTAAACACAGCTTTGCCAGTTAGTGTAATTAAAACTTTTGTGTTCTGCGTTTTCTGATTTTTCTTCGGCTGCTTTCAACTTGAAAACGGTTGTAGTTTTTGTTTTTGAATTCTTGTACAGCACAAATCCATAACAGCGATATACACTAAAGCTTGGCGGAAGTGTCCATGAAATTATGCGCATTTTTTTATCTGGAGAAACCATGTCTGACATATTCTTGCCCAACTCAAACCGAAATTCAAAAGCGTCTTTTTGTTTCAGGAAACTTTCAAGTGATGCAACGATTTTATCATTGTCTGCATTTACTTCTTCCGAAAGCCGTGGATGCTCCTGAATGTGTTTGAAACGGTCAAGCAGCGTGTCTCGTGTAGAAGCATACAACTCTTCAGTGTTTTGCGCATGAAGCAAACAGGATTGGAAAACAAAAGAAAATAAAAAAGCGCTCTCTCGCCCAAGGCGTGAAAGCGCTTTTAAAATTTTTATCATGCGGTATTAAATGTGCATCGATGCTTTTTTGCCTAAATTTTCTTCAGGAGTATTTGGATGGTCGGTATCAGGTACGCAGCAATCAACAGGACAAACAGCAGCACATTGCGGCTCATCATGAAAGCCGGCACACTCGGTACATTTATCGGTAACGATATAATAAATATCCATTGAAACAGGTGCTTGCGCAGTTTCTGCATCAAGAGTTGTTCCGCTGAAACCGGTAAAAGAACCTTTAACTGAAGTGCCGTCAGCAAATCTCCATTCCTGTCCGCCTTCATATATTGCGTTGTTCGGACACTCGGGTTCGCAGGCCCCGCAGTTGATACATTCATCAGTAATTTTAATAGCCATTTTGTATGTTTTTAAATTGAGAGTTTATTGTTCTTAGTTTTGCGGGTGCAAATATAGCATATCAATAAATATAAATTGAACACTGAAAAAAAAATAAAGGCATTCTCGGAATTAGGCAAGTTTCTCGGATTGTTTAAAAAGTTGTTGGTGACAGATAATGAGGAACTGAACACGTTTGAAAACCTTATGCTGGGCTCGGCACATTTTAACGGCTGGTTTACAGAAGACAATGTTAGCTGCGCTGTTTCAGGGCTTTCGTCAATGCTTGAAAAAAGTAAACTGGAAAAATGGATTGCCGGTTATACTATCCCCGAAAATAATAAACCTAAAAGGGTAGGAGTAATTATGGCGGGAAATATTCCCCTTGTTGGCTTTCATGATTTTTTATGTGTATTGATATCGGGAAATAGTTGTGTAGCCAAACTGTCTTCGCAGGATAACAGATTGTTGAAAGCACTTGCAGTAAAATTGATTTCTATTGAACCGCTTTTTAAAGACCGTATAATTTTTGAAGAAGGAAAACTGGAGAACATTGATGCCATCATTGCAACTGGAAGTAATAATACCTCGCGCTATTTTGAATATTACTTCGGGAAATATCCCAACATCATCCGCAAGAACAGAAATTCTGTTGCTGTTTTAACAGGCAATGAAACACCTGAACAGCTTGTTCTGCTTGGCGATGATATCTTTATGTATTTTGGTTTAGGTTGCCGCAATGTTTCAAAATTGTATGTGCCCGAAGGATATAATTTTGATAATTTCTTTAATGCAATTGAGAACCGTAAGAAGATTGTGTTTCACTCCAAATACGCCAATAATTACGATTATAACAAAGCGATATTATTGGTGAATAAAGTGGAGCATTTTGATAATGGTTTTCTGTTGCTGAAAAATGATAGTGTTTTATCTACGCCTGTTTCACGCCTGAATTATAGCTTTTATAAAGATTTGGAAGAAGTTAAACAGGAACTTGAAACAAGACAAAATGAAATACAATGTGTTGTTTCATCTATGCAGGGTGAGTTTAATTCAGGTGTTGCATTCGGACAAAGTCAATCACCGGAGCTATGGGATTATGCAGATGGTGTGGATACGATGCAGTTCCTTTTATCGTCATCCTGAACTTGTTTCAGCATCTATAAATTGAGACCCTGAAACAAGTTCAGGGTGACGAACTCCTGTAAAAGAAAAAGAGGAACGATTGCTCATCCCTCTTTTCCCGACTTTAAACCCACCCACTCAATTACTCTATATAAAAACGTTTTGTTATTATTTTGTTTTGCGTTTTGTTGAAAACCTGTAATAGGTATAAACCTTTGTCAAGGTTAGAAATATCTGCTTTCAGCGTAACATCATCAAACAACTGGTGAAATACTTTTTCGCCAATCACATTGTAAATCATTACTTCTTTTATTTCGCCTTTGCCGGTAGTAAGAATATCAAATTTCCCGTTGTTCGGATTTGGATAAACAGTTACGGTAAACTCTTCCGGAATAATAACGGATGCTAAATCATTCCCTTTATTCGTGAATGGCAAGCGTATATTTAGTGTTTCAGAAAACACGGCAATGCTCAATATAAATACTGCGAGCAATGAAGCGAGCGAAGTTTTGAGGAGAAATGTTTTCATGCTTTTAGTTTTTGTTTAACCGAAAACCGTTTCAAAATTAGATACAGATAGTTCTTTGGCGAAAGTTTTT
>CAMDBK010000178.1 GCA_945889235.1 Chitinophaga pinensis | reverse complement strand
CTAATAGCTGTGTCTTTAACAGGTGTATTGCTGCTCAGGTTAGCCTATGCTACTGCTACCGAGTTAAGTGCGGTGTCGTAACCGGTAACAGCATCATTGAGGCGTGTTACGGTGGTGGGGTTAAGTACCAGTGAGCCAAGTGGCAGGCTGTCTTGCTTTGCTTTGGCAAGGCTAAGGGCTTTTTGTCTTCCGATGTTTGAGTTGGGGAGTTTGCGTGTGATAACCATTTCTTTTAAGTTTTAGAAGTTAGTAAATAAAAAAAGGAGATTATTTTGAATGTTATTGATTTTCAGACTGCAAGGGTATTTCCCTAATTCGGGGAAAGGGCTTGCAGGGTTGAAAGGGTAGTGTTTGAATTTAAAAACAACCCTTGCAGTATTGCAGGGCAGGGTTTGTAATTGCGCGAAAGGGGTTGCAGTATTGAAAGGGTAATGTTTGAATGTAAAACTGCCGCTTGCAGTATTGAAAGGGTGCGGTTTGAATGTAAAACTGCCGCTTGCAAGGTTGCAAGCCCTTGTTTTGAATTTAGAAATAAGCCCTGCAAGGTTGCAGGATACTGTTTTGAATTGCGGAAAGCCTCCTGCAAGGTTGTTCTTACTCTCTCTCTCTCTCTCTCTCTCTCTCTCTACGAGAGCAAGTGTTTCAGAAGTATCTATGTCTGTTTTAAGAAACATGTTGGCTGATGTTGATGAGGCAAATATAGTAAACTACCGATATAAAATGCAAGTGGTGGAAAATAATTAGCTGATGAGTCAATTAGCTAATTAGCTAATTAGTGCATTGGCTAATTGGCTAACTGGCTAACTGCTCCTTCAACTCAACCAAAAACGTTCTTATTTTTTGCAATGATTTCACCACTTCGGCATTGTTAACAGTGTCTGAAGGATTTCCTTTCATTTTATCTTTTGCACCCTGTAAGGTAAAGCCGCGTTCTTTTACCAAATGATAAATGATGTGAAAATTGTCAACATCTTTCTGCGTGAACAGGCGGTTGCCTTTCTTGTTTTTCTGCGGGCGTATAATATCAAACTCCCCTTCCCAAAAACGGATTAAGGAAGTGTTTACGTTAAACAGCGTAGCCACTTCTCCGATGGAGTAGAATAATTTTTTCGGTTCTTCGTCTTTAACAGGCAAGTGGATTTACGATTTTATTTAAGCCCTTCTACTATGCTCAGGGTGACAATCACCCGTCCCTCGTCCTTCGTCACCCGCCCCTCTTCTAGTCAAACGACTGGTTAGCGCGTGAAGAAAGATCTATCATTTTCTCGTATTCCTCAGGTGATAAATCAGAATAATAGAAGTTAACAGGATTAATTTTTTCCCCGTTTTTAATTACCTCATAATGCACGTGCGGACCGGTTGAAGTTCCTGTGTTCCCAACATAACCGATTACTTCTCCGCGTTTCACTTTCTGTCCCGGTTTCACTTTAAATCTGCTCATGTGGCCGTACAAAGTCTGATAACCGTAACCGTGATTAATGATAATATGATTGCCGTAACCGTTGCCTTCATTCTCAGCTTTATCAATAGTTCCGTCACCTGTAGCATATATTTCAGTTCCGGTTGGAGCGGTAAAATCCATACCCGTATGGAAGTGCATGATTTTGTAAATAGGATGTATCCGGTACGAAAACCCTGAAGCAATGCGTGTAAGGTCTTTGTTGGAGACCGGCTGAATAGCAGGAATAGAAGCCATCATAATGTTTTTATTCTTGGCCAGATTCACCACCTCATCAAATGATTTAGACTGCACTACTAATTGTTTGCTCATGTTATCCAGTTTTTTTGCAGTAGCAATCACTAAATCGCTTTGATTAAAACCTTCCAGATCTGAATACCTGTTTACACCGCCAATCCCTGAATTTCTTATATCGGATGCAATTGGTTCCGCTTCAAAAATTACACGATAAATATTATCATCACGTTGTTGTAACTCACTTAAAACTGTAGAAGCTTTATCAAGTTTTCCGTTCATCAATTCTAACTGCAAGGTCAGGAAACTGATTTCGCGTTTGAGTTGTTTCTCTTTTGGCGAATCTACAAAGGTGTAAGCTAACGTTACAATTATAGCCGCAAAAACAAGACCGGTTGCAAGGAATGAAAGCCCTTTCAGCAGTTTTTGCCAGATGTTCAACTCAATCTTTTCGTAGGTCAGAGATTTGGTGTTGAACTTGAATTTTACTTTAGACATGATATGCCGATTTGATTATTTTTGCGCACTTTTCATCACTATTATTTTTTGAAAAGTCCGCTAATTTAGAAAACTTTATACTCGAATCACAAAAACTTTAGCTTCGTTCACACTTTTTAACGATTAGCTGTACCAAAATAAATATGAATTCCAACGAGATACGCCAGACTTTCTTTGATTTTTTCCGCTCAAAAGGCCATGAAATAGTGCCTTCTGCGCCTATGGTTATTAAAAACGACCCCACGCTGATGTTCACCAACGCGGGCATGAACCAGTTCAAGGATATTTTCCTTGGAAATGCTCCTGCAAAACACAAACGTGTTGCTGATACTCAGAAATGTTTACGTGTTTCGGGCAAACACAACGATTTGGAAGAAGTGGGCGTTGATACTTACCACCACACCATGTTTGAGATGCTCGGCAACTGGAGCTTTGGCGATTATTTCAAAAAAGATGCGATTGCATGGGCATGGGAACTGCTTACCGAAGTTTACAAGATTGATAAAAACCGACTTTATGTTACCGTCTTTGAAGGCAGCAAAGATGATGGCTTGGAATACGATACTGATTCATATAACTATTGGAAACAGTTTATTGCAGAAGACCGCATCATCAATGGAAACAAGAAAGATAACTTCTGGGAAATGGGTGATACCGGCCCTTGCGGACCTTGTTCTGAAATTCATGTTGACATTAGAAATGAATTAGAGCGCAAAAAAGTGGACGGGAAATCATTGGTGAATGCAAGTCATCCGCATGTGATTGAAATCTGGAACAATGTGTTCATGGAATTCAACCGCAAGGCAGACGGAAGCCTTGAAAAATTACCAGCTCAACACGTTGATACCGGAATGGGCTTTGAACGTCTTTGTATGGTTCTGCAAGGCAAGCAGAGTAATTACGACACCGATATTTTTCAGGATATTATCCGTACTATTTCTATCAGGTCAAGAATAGAATACAAGAGCAGCGATATAAAAACGGACATCGCCATGCGCGTAATTGCCGACCATATCCGCGCTATTTCCTTTGCCATTGCTGACGGGCAATTGCCTTCCAATAATAAAGCAGGTTATGTAATCCGCAGAATTTTGCGCAGGGCTGTGCGATACGGCTATAGCTTTTTGAATTTTAAAGAACCCTTTTTATGTGACCTTGTTCCTGTGTTGGTTGCAAAAATGGGAGATACATTTACTGAATTGAAATCTCAGCAGGAATTAATTTCTAAAGTAATAAGAGAAGAAGAAAATTCTTTCCTTAAAACATTGGGAAACGGAATTCTACGTTTTGATGAATACCGCAAAACCCTGAAAGGAAAAACCATTGATGGCAAGTTTGCTTTTGAATTGTTTGACACGTTTGGTTTTCCGATTGACCTTACCGAGCTGCTTGCCCGGGAGAATAAATTAGAAGTAGATATGAAGGTCTTTGAAGAAAATCTTCAGGAACAAAAATCGCGCTCACGTGCTGCTGCTGTTGTTGACACCGATGATTGGGTGGAAAATCCTGTCACTTCGAGTCTCACCTCAGGCAAGAAGAAGCAAAATGAATTTATTGGTTACGACTTTTTAGAAACAGAAATACAAATCACAAAATACCGCAAGGTAAAAAGCAAAGGCAAAGAGCAGTTTCAACTGGTGTTTGACAAAACTCCTTTTTATGCTGAAAGTGGCGGACAGGTGGGTGATACAGGGGTTTTAGAAAACGGTGATGATAAAGTTTACATCACAGACACGAAGAAAGAAAACAACCTTATTATTCATTTTGCAGAAAAGTTGCCTGCGAAATTTGACAGCACATTTAAAGCAAAAGTAAACAGCAGCAAACGCCTGCTTACTGCCAACAATCATAGCGCAACACACTTGCTGCATGCCGCTATGAAACAGGTTTTAGGTAAGCATGTAGAGCAAAAAGGTTCATTGGTAAATGATGAATATCTGCGTTTTGACTTCTCCCATTTTGCAAAAGTTACAGATGAAGAACTTGAAAAGATTGAAACTATTGTAAACGAAAAAATACGCGAGAATCTAACGGTTGAGATAAAACAAATGCCGATTGATGAAGCTAAGAAAACCGGTGCAATGGCTTTGTTCGGTGAAAAATATGGAGATATTGTGCGGGTTGTAACGATGCACGCCCGAACGACTGGTGACGATCAGTCGGGCGGGGACAAAAATTTCTCCATCGAGTTGTGCGGAGGAACGCACGTGAAAGCAACCGGACAAATCGGAGTGTTTAAGATTACTTCGGAAAGTGCTATTGCTGCTGGTGTAAGAAGGATTGAGGCGGTAACTGCCATTAAAGCCGAAGAGTTCTTCAAGAACAAACTCAAACTACTTGCCGAGGTAAATGCATTGCTTAAAAATCCTGGTGATTTGGTAAAATCAGTTCAACAGTTGAACGAGCAAAATATTGAACTGCAAAAGCAGGTTGAAAGCCTTTACCGAGATAAAGCGAAAACTTTAAAAACAGAATTGCTTGCAGCAGCAACAATTCAAGCCGGAATAAAATTCATTTCACAAATAGTAAATCTTGATTCAGGTGCTGCCATTAAAGACTTGTGTTTTGAGTTAAAGCAAAACGACAATACCTTTATTGTTTTAGGAGCTGAAATTTCAGGTAAGCCACAACTCTTTGTCGCTGTCAGCGATAATCTGGTGAAAGAGAAAAAACTTCATGCCGGAAACATTGTAAAAGAACTTGCCAAAGAAATCAATGGCGGGGGTGGAGGACAACCTTTCTTTGCAACTGCAGGCGGAACTGATGCAAAAGGTTTAGAGAAAGCGTTAGAGAAAGCAAGAAATTATTTGGCTTAACGTCATTGCGAGTGCCGCTTTTCGCGGAACGAAGCAATCTCCTGATTGAATTACTGTTTCTGATTATGAGATTGCTTCGCTTCACTCGCAATGACGGTTTACGGAGTAAACCTGTATCCCACACTTCTGATGGAGTGAAAATACTTCGGCTCTTTCGGGTTCTGTTCAAAATATTTCCGGAAAGCAACAATGTAGTTATCAACGGTGCGTGTAGTTGTTGAAACATCCTCACCCCATATCTTTTCCAGTATTTCTTCACGTGAAACCACTTCATTCTTTCGTTCTGAAAGTAATTTGAAAAGTAGAATTTCGCGTTTTGTAATCTGATGTTTTTTGCCATCATATCCTTTCACTTCGTATGTGATGAAATTCACTTCGCAGTTTCCAAAATGCAAGACGTTATTATTTTCTTTGTTTGAGGCAACGGAATTTCGTTTCAATAAAATTTGTACCCGAAGCAAAAGTTCTTCAAGATTAAAAGGTTTTGATAAATAATCATCGCCCCCTATTTTTAAGCCATAAACACGGTCTTCACTTGAATTTTTTGCAGTAAGAAAAAGTATGGGAACAGGGTTATTGTCTAAGCGCACTGCATGGCAAATGCTGAAACCATCCATTTCAGGAAGCATTACATCCAGCACCACTAAATCAAATCGTTTGTTTCGTATTTCGTGCAGCGCAACTTTCCCGTTTGTAACCGAAGTAACTTCATAACCCTCCAGTTCAAGATTAAGCTTGATAATGTCAAGCAAACTTTCTTCGTCTTCAACTAAAAGGATTTTGTGAGGCATAGTTTTAAATTGCAATGGCAAAAATAATTTAAATTCATCGTTAAAATTTAAAACAAGCAAATGTCTTTCGGCTAACTTTGTGCACAATGCGAACAATTAAACTAATTGAAATTAAATCAGAAATAGGTGCAGGAACCCGTGGTGCAAGTCTTGGCATTGATGCCATTAAAATTGCTGCAATGGATTTCCACAGTTTGTATTTCAAAAAGTTGAAGTCGGTTGAAATTGAAACGGAGAATGAAGAATTGTTTGAACCCGTAATAAATCATTACGCAAAGCATATTAATGCTGTTTACAAGATATATCAGCGTGTAAGTAAAGAGGTAGGAAAAACAATAAAACGAAAACAATTTCCCTTGATTCTTGCAGGTGATCACAGCACTGCAGGGGGAACCATTGCAGGAATAAAAATTGCTTATCCTAAAAAGCGATTAGGTGTAATATGGATTGATGCACATGCTGATATTCATTCGCCTTACACTACGCCATCAGGAAATATGCACGGAATGCCTGTGGCACTTTCGCTGGGTGAAGATAATCTTGAATGTCAGGTGAACGAACCGATTGGTGAAACGGTTATGTTCTGGAATAAACTGAAAAATATTGGCAGTATTTGTCCGAAGATTAATTATGAAGACATTGTATATGTTGGATTGCGCGACACCGAGGAGCAGGAGGAATACCTGATTGAAAAATATAAAATGAAACAGCTCTCAATAGCTGAAATGCGAAAAAAAGGTATCAGCCGTTCAGCTGACAGAATACTTAAGCTTCTTGATCATTGCGATTTGATTTATATTTCATTTGATGTGGATAGCATGGAT
>CAMDBK010000177.1 GCA_945889235.1 Chitinophaga pinensis | reverse complement strand
GCTTGCCTGTTTGCAAGGTTGATTTTAAAATTACGAATGGTTCCTCCGGCAGCAGTGGCAACATTAAATGCAAGAGTTTTTATAACTCCATTTTGAAAACCATCAACCTGTAATTCTTCAGCCTTAATCAAAAACTGGTTTCTTCCGTTTTTATATTCTGAACCAAATGGGGTTGTCTGCGCATCGGTTGATTCTATAGTGCCCAAGCCTATTTCAGCAAACTCAGTGTTTGAAGCATTCATGGTTTCTTCAATGTTTGTGTATTGAAAAATATCTCCGCTTTCTGAACCGACAAAAAGTTGCAATTGATTATTCATCTTAAACATGAAAGGAATTGAATAACCAATGTTAAAGCCGGGTTTACGCACGTCTACTCCGCCAAATTCCTCACTTACCAATGTAAAAACCGGGTTTGTTTCAGTACCTGTATTTTCATAATAATTGAGGTTGCCGTTGCGCTCGCCAATTATAAAATCTAAAAGCGTGTCGCCATTTAAGTCAAATAATTGCGGGGCTGCGTTTAAGCCAACATCAATTCCGGCATAATTCGGTTGCGACAAAACAAAATTTGCAGGCTGTCCCTGCTGCGCATTGTTTTCAAAAAGATGTATAACTCCGTTGTTATCACCAATAAACATTTCCTGAACGTTGTCACCGTCAATGTCACCAAAAGTGGGAATAATGTTTTTAAGATTTAAAGCTTCAATTGCAGCATAATCTCTGGTGATTAATTGAAACTGTGGAATAGTTGCTGTACCTGTATTCTCATAATAGGAAAGATTGGATTTGTAGTTTCCGTTGTTGTTAAAATAACCATAATTGCCTATTATAATATCTTGTAATCCATCATTGTTTGCATCAAAAAATACCGGAAAAGAAACTTCTCCTGTTTCAATCATATTGTCCTGCAAAAAATTGTTCTGCATGTAAGCAAAATCAGGTTGAGAAGTAGCGCCATTATTTTGATAAAGCCAAACGCTGCTAAAGTTTTCGGTAATGTTTGTAGTGTTCGGACTTACTATCAGGTCTTTAGCATTATCGTTATTAATATCTTCATAAAATGCAGCAGGAAATAAGGTGATACTTACCGGTGTAGTATTTGGCGGCACTAAAGTATTCGCATCAAACATATGAGCATCCTGTAATGTGCCGTCATTACTAAGTAAAGTCAGGTTATTAAATGAAATATCGCCCAGCATAAACTCTTTCACTCCATCATTGTTCATATCAAGGGCAAGGGTTGATGAACCGGAATGCCGCAGGCCGCTTCCCGAAATATCGTGCAATGTATCACCTAAAATAAAAACACCAATACAGGTGTCGAGGTAAACTGAATTGCTGGCGCTGTTCTCTGAAAAATCGCCCCAGCATTGATCGTACAGCATATACACAAGACTGTCGCTGTTACCATAAAGCTCCTGACTTTGGTTGCTGTGAAACTCAACAACAGTTCCGTAAATATGATAGGTAACAACGTCAAGATCTCCGTCATTATCCACATCAATAAAGGTTGGCATATCTACCGGGCTAATATATAAAGCCAGATTATTGGGATTGTAATTTGATTTCAGGAAAGCTGTCATCAGTTCAAACGTAAGGCTGTCAGCGGATTGTGTAGTGTTTTTGTAAACTGCAGTAGCACCGCTTGAGTAAGTAAAAATGTCTTTTTTACCATCCATGTTGTAATCACGGAATAAAATCCAATCGTGAAAAGTCCCGCGGTCATCATGCTGGTTTATAAACATGGAGCGGTATTGCGGAGCAAGTGTGTAGTCAATAGTTCCGGGTGTTCCGTTATTAATAAATGTGGTGATTTTATTTCCTCCACGGTCAAAAACAAACAAGTCTTCAATGTTATCCATATTCAAATCAATGGTTGAAAACTGGCAGGAATTAAGTCCACCAGCCCAGGGATACTTGAGTATGTTGTTATTTATTGTAACGGGAATAGAATCATACCGTGTAAAATAGGGCTGTGCAAAAGTATTTACATTGCAGAAAACCGTGATTGCTGTAAACAGGAAAGCCTGAAATAGTACCTTCATTATATGAATTTATTTGGGGTTGTAAAATTAAGAATTATTTATGCCTTATATTTTTATTCTTTATGACTCATTTTTCTTATTTTCGCATGAATTTTATCATCTTATTTTCATGAAATATATCTACATCACACTGTTAAGTTTTATCACACTTAATGTCTTTTCACAAGGAGAACAAACGTATAATGATTACAATACCCGCAGCCAGTTAGATCCATTATTTGCCCCGTTTTATCACGGAGTTGCATCGGGCGACCCGCTTACCGACAGGGTAATTATCTGGACAAGAATTACAGTTGATAACCCCGGCTCTGTTGATGTAAACTGGCGCTTTGCAACAGATACTCTTTTTAATAATATTGTAAGTTCAGGTACAGTTACTACTGATGATACAAAAGATTACACTGTAAAAGTAGATGTTACAGGTTTGCAGCCGGATACCTGGTACTATTATGAATTCAACAACAGCGGAAGAAACTCACTCATAGGAAGAACAAAAACAACACCTGCCGGAGATGTTGACAGTCTTCGTTTTGCTGTAGTTTCATGTGCTGATTATGAGAACGGATATTACAACGCATATAAAGATATTGCACAGCGAAATGATATTGATGCAGTTATTCATTTGGGAGATTATATTTATGAATATGGAGCAGGCGGAGGAGTTGGCGGACGTGATCATGAGCCTGCCAATGAAATTATTACACTGGAAGATTACCGCACCCGTTATTCTCAATATAACCTTGACGCAGATTTGCGTTATGCACGTCAGCAATACCCATTCATTACTGTTTGGGACGACCACGAAATTGCAAATAATACCTGGCATACAGGTGCAGAAAATCATACTCCGGGCACTGAAGGTGCTTGGATAGACCGTGCAGTTGCTGCGCACAAAGCACACGAAGAATGGATTCCAAAACGATTAACTGATCCTGGAAACCTTGATAAAATATTCCGGACAATTCGCTATGGTGATTTACTGAATCTATACATGCTGGACACCCGCTATTACGCAAGGGAAGAGCAAGGCTCGGGAACTGATGCTACCCGTAAACTGGTAGGTCCTGAACAAATGAACTGGCTGACCAATCAAATGGATACAACAACTGTTTTATGGAATATCATCGGGCAGCAGGTTATGGTTGCGCCTCTGGTTGTTTTTGGAATTACTGTGAATAATGATCAATGGGACGGATATCCTGCAGACCGCGATACCCTTTATCAGCGCATACAGGATTTGGGAGTTGGAAATGTAGTTGCACTTACAGGTGATATCCATTCTTCATGGGCAAATGACCTTCCGTTAAGTAATTATGATAACTCAGATGTAAACGCAATTGTTGGTTCTGCGGGCGTTGAATTTGTTGCCACCAGTATTACTTCAGGCGGTGCACCTGCAGTTCCGCAAGCCATTATTACAAGTCAAAATCCCCATATCCGCTATGTTGACCTTGCAAAACGCGGATATGTTTTATTAGACGTAAATAAAACCAGAACACAGGGCGACTGGTATTATGTAAACACAATAACGAGTCAGGATTATACTGTTGATTCTCCTGAGCATTGGTATGTAAACGAGGGAGAAACTTTTTTACGCCAGGCACAAAATGCAATTCCCTCACCTGATGAGTTATATCCTCAGGCTCCGCTATTGCCAAATAATCCTGTTTCTGTTGGAGAAAACATTCCTAATGCGGCATTAATCGGAGTTTATCCTAATCCTTTTGTTGACAGAATTGTACTTCAGTTCAATCTCTTTAAATCTGAAAATGTTCTGATACAATTATTTGACAATTCGGGTAAATCTGTGTATTCCAAAAATCTTGGTAAAGTACGTGACGGTTTAAACTATTTTGAAATAAAGGAGTTGAATCTTGCTGCCGGTGCCTACCATCTTTCAATGAAAGTAGCAGAGCAGCAACTCAATAAAATATTAGTAAAAACAAAATAATCAGCATGATAATTCGTTGTTATGAGAAGTGGTTGTTTATCGGTTTATTGTAAAAGAATAATAATTATCAAGTACTTTTATATTTGCAAAATATACGTTGATTTTAGTTTCGGGAGAGGAATTGAACTATGGGTAAAGAGATAGCATTTTTAAACGGAATGATGGATGGCGATGAAGTTCTTTTAATCAGAGAAGGTCTGATTACAAAGAGCGATATTTTGCAAATACTTCCTGAAATTGAAATCCTTCTTGATAAACACAACACCGGAAAAATAATAAAGCGGAAGATTGTAAATATCGCCATTGAAAGTGTGCAGAATTTGCAAATACACGCTTTTCTCGACAACGCAAATTCCTATAAACAAAAGCCTTTATTTGTTCTGAGTAAAAAAGAAAATGATTTTTTTATTTCCATCGGAAACCTTGTAAACAGTAAAGAAATTCCTTACCTGAAAGATAAATTAGTGAAGATAAACAGCCTTAAAGATGACGAAGTAAAATATCTATACAGCGTGATTATGAAACAGACCTTTGTAAAATTCAGCGATAAAGGTGGTGCTGGATTAGGTTTGGTTGACATGAAGAAAAAATCAGGACATCCGCTGCAATACCACTTCTCTGTTATTGACGATTCAGTTTCTTACTTTGTTCTTAAAGTAAAAATTCCAAACGAGTAAATCGTATTGCGGATTTCGGATTGAAAATTTCGGATTTCAATCTGCAATTTAAAATTTCACAATCCGCAATGTTCTTTTACATTTGCCTCGCTTCTTAAAACCAGTTCTATTTTGTTAAAGCAACTTTTCAGGAAAAAACCTGTTCTTCAGGCGTTGGAGAATGAACCCGAACAGGCAGAATCTCACTCACTCAACAAAGTTCTTACTACCCGCGACCTTACCTTTTTTGGTATTGCCGCCATCATAGGTGCCGGTAGTTTCAGCAGCATGGGCGAAGCGTGTTTTAAAGGCGGCCCCGGAGTTGTGTTTCTTTTTATTATTTGTGCCGTTGCCTGTGGTTTTACTGCGCTGTGTTATGCTGAGTTTGCTTCGCGTGTTCCCGTTTCGGGCAGCGCTTACACGTATGCCTATGTTTCGTTTGGTGAGGTGTTTGCCTGGGTAATAGGCTGGGCTTTACTCATGGAATATTCAATCGGAAATATTTACGTTGCGTTTTCGTGGAGCGGTTATTTCACCAACCTGCTGGAAGGCGTGGGACTGCATCTTCCCGAATGGCTGACTACTAATTACCGCTCGGCCCACAACATGTATGAACAGAATATTTCAAGTGAAGGTATGCTGGCATGGATGACCGCACCGCAACTTGGCGGACTGCGGATTATTTTTGATTTGCCAGCTGTGATAATCAATCTGCTGATAACGGCATTAGTTTATGTGGGCGTAAAAGAAACGCGTAATGCCAGCAATTTTATGGTGATGTTGAAACTGGCCGTTATTGTTCTGGTAATTGGCGTGGGCGCATTTTATGTGGATATTGATAACTGGACTCCTTTTATGCCCAACGGTTTTACAGGAGTAATGGGTGGTGTGGCAGCTGTGTTCTTTGCCTTCATTGGTTTTGATGCTGTCTCCACATTGGCTGAAGAATGTAAAGATCCGCAACGCGATTTACCCAAAGGCATGATTTACTCCTTGATTATTTGCACCATTGTTTACATAGCACTTGCGCTCGTACTAACCGGAATGGTAAGTTATGCGCAGCTTGGTGTAAGCGACCCGCTGGCAGAGGTTTTTAAAATCCGTGAAGTAAAATGGATGCTCTACATTGTATCGTTTGTGGCGGTGGTGGCCATGACCAGCGTGTTGTTAGTTTTCCAAATGGGGCAGCCCAGAATATGGATGAGCATGAGCCGTGACGGACTGATGCCAAAACGTTTTGCTAAAATTCATCCTAAGTATAAAACACCCGGCTTTGCTACAATAGTAACCGGACTGGTAGTTGGTATTCCCCTGTTTTTTACGGACGAAAAATTTGTGCTTGACTTTACGAGCATCGCAACATTATTTGCTTTTGTGCTGGTATGTGGCGGTGTGCTCATGCTGCCTCCGAAACAAAAAGGCGAGGGCGGAAAATTCCAGCTTCCTTATGTAAATGCAAAATTTATTTTCCCTGTAATGTTGGTGATGGCAGCGGGATTATTGATGACTTTCAACCCTGATTTTTTCAACAATACGTTTATCATCAACAGCGAAACAGCGGCAACCAATATTCCCATGCTGGTGTTTTTTGCAGTGTGTGTATTGATGGCTGTGTTCTCGTTCCTGAAAAACTTTTCGCTTATACCGGTGATGGGTGTAGTATCGTGCTGCTACCTGCTTACGGGTATGACAATTTCAAACTGGCTTTGGTTTTTTACCTGGCTGGCGATTGGGGTGGTGATTTATTTTATTTATGGATTTAGAAACAGCAAGCTTGCAATTACTAATTAACCTAATTTCTAATTGACCTAAACTTGCAGCACCGACATTAGAAATTAAGACATTTGAAATTAATTAAAAATTAGAGCAATTAGAACTTAGAAATTTAAACTATTGATTAGAAATTAGAAACTATGAAACAACTCTTCTTCTTATTCGCGGCTTCTTTAGCCATTTATTCTTGCTCAAACAAAGCAACAACAAATGCCGAAGGACAAACTTTCTACGGTG
>CAMDBK010000176.1 GCA_945889235.1 Chitinophaga pinensis | reverse complement strand
GAAGGAGCCGATGGGGTGTTTGGAGCCCTGATTATTAGTGAACCTTTATTACTGTTTCTATTTGTTTGTCCACTTCTCGCTTGCGGCTATGGCTTTAGTGAGAGAAATTAATTTTGTTTTCTCAGCTTCTTTTACAATTACTCTGTATTCCTGAAACTCATCATGCTTTTCTAGTTCAACAAAATCAATGCTGTTAAGTATCTGAAGCAAGGCTTTGGCTTTGCTTTCATTTTTTATTTTTAGCAGGTAGTTCATTGTTTTCTTTTTTTCTTCTATAAATATAAGTCTTTTCATTAGCGCTGCGTTGATAAAATAAATAGTTCTTTTAAAGTATTGAAAATATTGAGTTTGCGGGATTATTCACCCTAATTAATAACACAACGATAATGTAGTCATATATATAAAACAAAGTCCGATTACTTTGCGATTTTGTTCTGTTTCTCTTATGCTCCACTCTGTTTTAATCATGCGAACCCCCTCATACTCCCCTCCGAAAAACTTCCATAAAAAACAAAAATATACTACCTTGCACTACCCACTACTATAAAAATACTAAATTTATTCTCATTGTATTTCAATTACTTACATCATAAAATAAAATAATTATGGTACTATGTGTTGCAAGGTACTAAAATATGTATTTATATTTGTGCCATCAAAAAACAGTTATTAGTTATAAGTGAAACTGTTAATTGAAAAAGAAAAACTGCAAAACTAATAACTCATAACTTATAACAAATAACAAAAACCAACATGGCAACCAATACCGAAAATATAAAAGCCCAAATGCGGAAAGGAGTACTGGAGTACTGCATACTTTCCATCCTGGCGCAACATGATGCCTATGCGAGTGATATCATCGAAAAGCTGAAACAGGCAAAACTCATTGTAGTGGAAGGCACTCTTTATCCCCTGCTTACCCGTTTAAAAAATGACGGACTGTTAGGCTATCGCTGGGAAGAATCAACCTCCGGACCTCCGCGAAAATATTACCGCCTTACACCCGTTGGCCAGGCATTCTTAAATGAAATGAATACAACCTGGGAAGAACTGGTACACGCGGTAAACATAACCACAAAGAAAAACGATTAAACCAAATACTTGTCACTTCGAGCATAGTCGAGAAGCAACATAAACAATAACAAACCAAAACAAGAAATCATGAATAAAACAGTAACAACAAACATTGGCGGCTTTATTTTCCACATAGATGATATTGCTTACGAAAAACTAAGCCAGTACCTCAATACCATAAAAGGCTATTTCAAACAAAGCGATGGCCGCGATGAAATAATCGGTGATATAGAAGCCCGCATTGCCGAAATGTTTCGCGAAAAAACAGGCAACACCAAACAGGTTGTTACCATGAAAGATGTGGACGAGGTGATAGCCGTAATGGGCCAGCCCGAAGCCTTTGCAGGCGAAGCTGATACTGCAACACCTCCTACCGGAAACTCAACTTCAGCAAATGAAACCGAATCAGCACGTAAAGGAAGACGCAGAATTTTCCGCGACCCCGATGAAAAAATATTAGGTGGAGTATGTTCAGGTATCAGCTCTTACTTTGATATCGATCCCATCATTCTGCGCGGTATTTTCGCTATCTCCTTCTTTGTCTTCGGAAGCGGTTTCCTGCTCTACCTTATATTATGGATAATTATTCCTAAAGCGCGTACCACTGCCGAAAAACTGGAAATGCGAGGTGAAAAAGTAAATGTGCACAACATTGAAAAAACAGTGCGTGAAGAAATGGATGAACTGAAAGAACGCATTAACAACCTTTCAGGCGAAGCGAAAGACCTGGGCAGAAAAGACGGAAGAATACGCACCGGAATCCACGAAGTACTTGATTTCATTGCTTCCTTCTTCAGGCTTGCCTTTAAAGCATTGGGCAAAATATTCGGAGCTTTATTTTTAGTCATCGGAATACTTCTGTTAGTGGTGGTTATCGCATCGCTGCTTGGGTTTCCCGCTTTTGTAAATATCACCAGCCATGGTGATGAAATACGCCTTTCGCTGAACGAAATTATGTTCAACTTTCTCGGCAATCAAAGCCTGATCAACTGGGCTACCATAGGCGCAGCGCTGGTTTTGTGTGTTCCGCTGCTTGGTCTTGCCTTTGCAGGTGTGAAAATTATTTTCGGAATAAAACAACGCAACCAGGTTTTCGGCTGGATAATGGGCGGACTTTGGTCAGCAGGCGTTATCATCTGCATAGTAGTAGGCGTGCAGGTGTTTAAAGATTTCAAGGTAAAAAATACCATGAAAAACAACTACATCATTGCCAAACCGCAAACTTCCGAAACGCTTTACCTGAATGTAACAAACAACTTTAATGAGCAGGAAAGTCAGAGCGCAAAAGTTGGAGACTGGTATGTTTACAACGATGATGAACACTATGAATTATTCAAGAACCCTGAACTGGATATTCAGAAAAGCGATAACGACAGCATTGAACTGGAAGTGTTATTATATGCAAGAGGTCCTTCACGCAAAGATGCCATCAGCCGTGCCGACCGCATCAGCTACATCTACAACCTGAACGACTCAGTATTGACATTTGATAAATTCATGTTTCTTGAACAAGGTGATAAATGGCGCTGCCAGGATGCGAAGCTGATTTTGCATCTGCCGGTGGGGCAAACCATTTTCATAGGCAAAGACATGAAGAATATCATGTTTGATATTGACAATGTAACCAATACCTGGGACAGCGATATGGTAAACCGCAGATGGAAAATGACTCAAAACGGTCTGGCTTGTGTTGATTGCGATAACCTGAAAAATATTGATGGTGATGAAAAGGATGAAGAATGGGAAGCACCGGAACTTCCTGAACCACCTGAACTTCCTGCACCTCCTGCCACTGAGCAAAAGACCCATCACAAAACGGAGGCTACCATTTCAGACTCGGAAATATCGCGTCAGCAGTATGATCAGCTGAGCAAACTCAACCGCATGTATCTTGAACTCAAATATCCTGATACCAATTTAGTTCTGTAATAACAACCTGTAGAGACACGATGCTCGTGTCTCATAGATAACAACAATAAAAAATAACAACCAACACTAACACCCGGAAAAACACCCCGGACAGCCAAAGGTGTGCCTAAAACAAAACAAAAAAACATTCTAAACTTTTAAACATTCCAAACATTCTAAACTATAAAACACTGAAAACATTATCAATCATCTTCATCCTCTTCACAAGCCTGATGCTTAGCACCGGCTTGGTAAAAGCAAGTAACAACAACAACAAAACAACTGAAACCTCCATCCGTGAGCAGGTTGTTAAAAAGGTAGGCATGCCTGAACTGCGCAGAGAAAAAATTGTTCCTTCAACCGTTTCAGTAAAATTTATTATTGACGAAAACAACCTGATTATTGTAAAAGAAGTTTCGGGTGCAAATAGTTTCCTCAACGAGTATGTAGGAGAAAAACTGCATCACTCCAAAATAGGAATCACTCCTGAATCAGCCGGACAGGAGTTTGAGATCACCTTCAGCTTCGGTAAATCATAACAAACTGATAATGCTGAATTAACAAGGCTTTCAGCAGGCCTGACGGCCAAAAGTGTGTCTGATTTTAACAAAGTTTAAGTTTATTTAAAACTATTTAACAATTGAAACCAAGTCCTTTACACTAGAAACAAACAACAATAAAATAAATAACTCAACATTCAAAACATTCTCAACATTCCAAATCTTCTAAACTAAAAAACATGAAAACAAAAATCCTCCTCCTCTGCAGCGTGTTGCTGATAAGTCTCACCTCTGCTACCAATGCCCAATCTAACGAATGGGAAATTTACAACACTGCCAACTCACCGCTGGCAAACAACTCGGTGCTTGCTGTAGAAACAGTTGGCAACAGCGCCTGGCTTGGTACTACTGCCGGACTTAACTACTTCAACGGCACAAGCTGGACAACCTTAACAACTGAAAACTCCGGTCTTCCCAACAATCAAATCAATGACATTGCCCGCGAAGAAAACGGAACACTTTGGTTTGCCACTGAAAACGGACTTGCAAAACTCTACGACCATCAGTGGACTGTCTTCAATTCATCCAACTCAGCCTTGCCTGTCAACATCATTAAATGCATAACCATTGATGAAGCCGGCAACAAATGGATTGGTACATGGGGCGGTGGTATTGCAAAATTTGATAACAGCAACTTTACTGTTTACACTACTGCAAACTCACAAATACCTGCCAATGGAATCTACTGCATCAGCATTAACAATAACGATGCAGTTTGGGTGGGCACCTTCAGCAGCGGACTTGCAGTATTGGAAAGCAACAACTGGACTACTTACAACACCTCCAACTCTACCCTTCCAAGCAACGAAGTAAAATCAATTGCTTTTGACAAAGATGATAATACCTGGATTGGCACCGGAAGCGGAATAGTAAAAATTGAAGGAAACAATTGGACTACAATTAATTCTTCTGTCACCGGTTTTCCTTTCCAAAGTGTTAATGCAATTAACTGCACCAAAAATGTTTTGTTTGCTACCAACAACGGAGTTATTGAATTTGACGGTGTGCATTGGATTAGCTACCGTGTGGATAATTCATCTCTCCCTGCAAATGATGTAAGAGCAATTGATGTGGACGACAACATGAATGTATGGATGGCAACAGCAGGTGGCGGTATCGCAATTTATAATTCTGAAGGTGTTGCCCTCTCCGTTGAAAACGCAAACACAAGTGCAACCACATTGAATGTATTTCCAAATCCTGCAAACGGAGAAGTAACACTCAGCTTCAGTTCATCAGAAGCAGGCAACACCGAAGTGTCTTTGTTTGATGTGCAAGGCAGAAAAGTGTGCACAGTGTTAAATGAAACAGTTGCCGCAGGAAAACACGAAGTGATTTATAATACCAATACACTTCCTTCCGGTGCTTACATCTGGTTTGTACGCTTCAAAGACAGAACAGATTTCGTTCGCTTGTTAGTTCAATAAAAATTAGAAACCTGTCACTTCGAGCGTAGTCGAGAAGCAGCTTCTCTACTACGCTCGAAGTGACACAATAGTAGTAGATGAAATAAAAACCTTCAGCGTTAAAATCCTGAAGGTTTTTATCTTTGCAGCATGTCAAACAAAAACAAGAATAAAGACGGGTTTGTTTACTCTACAAATCCCAACTTCAGCCTCACCCCAGCCCTCTCCGAAGGAGAGGGAGCAGAGACACTTCCGCCACAAAAGCAAAATCTGCGTGTTGAGTTAGACCGTAAGAACCGCGCAGGTAAATCCGTAACACTTATATCCGGATTTACTGGAACAGCGGATGACCTTGAAGCATTGGGCAAGCTGCTTAAAACAAAGTGCGGTGTTGGCGGCAGCGCAAAAGACGGAGAAATACTTTTGCAAGGCGATTTCAGAAAAAAGGTTGGAGAAATTCTGTTGAAAGAAGGTTACCGAGTTCGTGTAATAGGATAAGTTTAAGCAAGCTCCTTTCTTTTCAAACCCTCATAGATACTCACGCTCATCAGCAGCAGCAGCATTCCGTAAAACATATCTTCCAACGGAATAGTAAGAAAGCGGATTGCCAAATTCTCATCATCATTATACCACACCACCGGCTCACCAATCCAGCTGCCGGTCAGCAAACCATTTACAATGGTAAACGGAATTAATATAACAAGGTACGCAAAATAAAACCGTCTCAGGTATTCTCCTTTTATCCAAACCAATTGCAACAACAAAAAAATACCAAGAAACAAGCAGGTATAAAATGTGTAAGATTTATCGTGAAAGAAAATAACTCCTGAAAGACAAACAGCCAATAATACAAAGGAAATAACACGACTAATCCGCAATCTAAAATCCGCAACTCGCAATAATCTTAACGCTTCGTACGCAAAAATGCTTGAATACGGAATGCAAAAGAAAAACAGAATTTCCTCAAGCGGCAGACCGAAAACATAAATTCCTGTAATGAACTTCGCATTAAATCCCCATACACCATTAGCAGTAAAAACAGAATCCCAAACAATAAAGAACACTGCCGTTGCAGCCATAGCAGGGAAAAGATATTTCCACTTTTTATAATACGCTATGCGTTTTTCAAAGCTGAGAACAAACGGAACTAACAGCGAAAAGAGATTAATGAGCAAGTAGGTGTATTTCATAAACTTTTTTATCTCTCGTAAAGGCGCAAAGCACGCAAAGGAAATAGATTTATTGTTTTATAAAACCTTTGCGAACTTTGCGCCTTTGCGAGAAAATTAAGCATTATCAAAAAGAGTTTTCTCCTTCCTTGCCGCCTCAAAATATTTTTGCGGAACAACCAACATCCCGAAACATTCACCGTCATCCTTAGTCAGGTGTTTGTGATGTGCGCGGTGCGCTTTACGTAAGGCAATAAAGTAAATAAACTTAGTGCGCTTAAAAAAATTTATCCGTTGGTGAATTAATATCTCGTGCACAAACGTATAAGCCACACCATACACCGCAATGCCAATGCCCACCCACATCCGCCAGTCGCAGCCCGCCATAATTCCGAACATCATAAACAGCCAGCTCGGAATAGCGAAAATGAGAAAGAACCAATCGTTACGCTGAAAAAACTTTCCGGTCATTACGTGATGATCTTCGTGAATAGTCCAGAACGGACCGTGCATAATATATTTGTGTGCAGTCCATGCCACCACTTCCATCAGCCAGAAACTGG
>CAMDBK010000175.1 GCA_945889235.1 Chitinophaga pinensis | reverse complement strand
AACGGATTTGTCCGTCAGCCATATTGCGGCTTCCTGCTTTTAGTTGAATAGCAAGCCCTTCATTATCATATGGATTTTTTGAAGTCATGCTTATAACACCCTGAAAAGCATTAGGCCCGTAAAGTGCAGATGCTGCACCGGTAATAACCTCAACACTTTGCACATCCAGGTCATTTAAACCAACCATGTTACCCACCGGAAAGTTCAATCCCGGAGCCTGATTATCCATTCCATCAACAAACTGAACCATACGAACCGGAGCGGTGGTATTAAATCCGCGCATATTTATCGCCTGAAAACCCATGCTGGATGTACTGATGTCAATTCCTTTCATGGTACTTAATCCCTGATAAAAATCTCCTGAAGCTATTTCCCGTATTTCCAAGGCACTCATCTTTTGAATAGATGCAGAAGATTCCTGAATAGTTTCACTTATCCGCGAACCACTGATAACTACTTCTTTCCCCTGCACTATAATTGAAGGAAGAGAAATATCCAGAGTAGAGGTAGCACTTGTTACTTCCTTTTCTATTTTTTCGTAACCCACATAAGTAATCTGAAGTGTAACCGGGTTGGTTACATCCACTTTTATAAAAAATTTTCCATCGGGATCTGTTGTAACACCTGATGTTGTACCCTTTACTCCAACGCTGGCACCAATAAGTGGTTGCTTAGTTTTATTATCGGTAACTTTACCGGTAATTGTTTTTTCCTGTGCTGAAACGCTAAGGCTCAACAGCCCTGTAATGAAGAAAAGTAACGTGAATTGTAACAGTCTTTTCATATTGGTTTAATGTTTTGTTTAAGTCTATGTTAACTCAGTTTTATTTTCCCGAGGCGGCTAAAAGTAATAAAATTTTGATTCTTGCAACAAATTTGAAATTTTTCTACGGCTTAAACAAAAGAATACAAATACGTTGGTTTTTTACAGCCTTACTGTTTATTATAGTATTCAGATTTGAGGCTGATGCGCAGTTTGGAAGAAGAATAAAATTTTCAGCAGGCTACAGTTGTCATTTGCTGGAGACCGGAACCAAAGTTTCGCCTGTTCATTCCTTAGGTTTAACTACACAGATTAATCTCTGGCAACCGCGAACCAATTTTAGTATTGCCTTTGTTTCGCCTGTGACAACAGGAATACATTTCCGCACCAAAGTATTATTCCGCATGTTTTTCTTCAGTGATATTCCGCTATTAGCTGAAGTTAATTACGGGCATCTTGCCACCAAAGAATTTAAGAAAAAGTGGGGAGTTTTTGTGGGAGGAGGTTATACATTTCAGTCGCTGGGAACACGCTGGCAATATGGTGCCTGTTTAAGTGCCGGGTTTCGTTTCTGGTTGTTTCATCAATCGTTCACCGTTCGCTATGCGCGCTTTTTCAGTGAGTATGCCTCAGGCGATTATTTCTCACACCGTCTTACTTTTGAAATTAACTTTGGCAGGTTTTTAAAAGATGTTCGGGCAAAAAACAAACTCATTAAATTTGAAAGACCTTTTCAATAGAGAAGAATATATTTGTAAAAAAAATCATTTTGAAGAATACTCTATTTACTATCCTGCTTTTGGCTGTTTTCCTTTCATGCAAAACATCAAAAGAAACGGTGGAAACAAAATCTTCTGAGCCAGTTTTGTCCATTTTAAATTCGGATTCACTTTTAGCTTCAATAGAACACACCGCCTGTTACGGAACCTGCCCTATTTATAAATTCAGCATTTACAACAGCGGCTATGCGGTTTATGACGGCAAACGTTTTGTAGCCAAAGAAGGAAAGTATGAAGCAAGGTTGAAATCTTCTGTTCTTGAAGAAATAAGAACCACCGCAAAAGCCATTAATTATTTTGATTTCAGAGACGATTATCCTAAAAAAGCTTCTGATTTTCCTTCCGTTAAAACGGTTGTAGTTTTAGAGGATAAACGCAAAGAAATTATGGATGGCTCGGGTGCGCCTTCAACTTTAAAAGAGTTTGAGCAATACCTCGATACCCTTGCCGACAGCCTGGAATGGAAGCAGGTTCACTGATTTCTCTCCAGCACAATCGGCTTAATGGTAGTAGCAACTTCATGCTCACCCAGCGGTAAATCAACACTAAGTTTGTAAGGCTTGTAGCCTTCGTGTTCCACCGTTATTTCATACGAATTTTTTCCGGGAAGCATAATAAAGTAGTTGCCGTCTTCATCACTTTGAATTTCATTTTCTGGTTTGCCGGTATTTTTGTTTGTGATTTTTATTGTCACCGAAAGTTTGGCTGCATCATGCGCACTAAAAACTTCTCCTTTTAAAATACTGAGGTTTGATTTTTCTTTTACATCACCGGTTTTCAATCCGTAATTACTCATGTCAATTTCATAAATATCAAATTGTCCTTCGCCATCGGGACGAATGCTGCTGAAGTAAGCGCGGCCTGTTTCGGTGTTCAGTACAAAGTCAATATCATCACCAAGCGAGTTAATCGGATAGCCCATATTTTCCGGCTGACTCCATTCGCCTTTTTCTTTTTTCACGGTTTTAAAAATATCGTAGCCGCCCATGTTCAAATGTCCTTTTGAACTGAAGAAAAGTGTTTTGCCATCAGGATGTGCAAACACACTTATTTCATCGTCATCAGAATTTACAATGGCACCAAGGTTTACAGGTTTTCCCCATTCATTTTTACTTATTCTATCCGAAACCCAGATATCACCATTTCCTTGTCCACCCTTGCGTTCACTGCAGAAATAAAGTTTTTTTCCGTCAGCACTAAGGCTTGCATAACTTTCCCAGTACGTGGAGTTAACACCTTCTAAAGGTTTTGCGCTGCTCCATTTTTCGGAAGTGCTTTTTTTGGAAACATAAATGTCGCCACCGTTTTCGTTTTTATAAACGAAAATTTGTTTTCCGTCAGGCGAAATACTTAAATCTGCATCATGCTCAGCACCGTTGATAGCACCGGGCGCGAGCGTTGCATCTTCCCAATCGTGAATGGTGTCATTCCAGAATGTTATGTATACATCTTCATAAAAACCCTGATCATTTACATCTACTCCAACATTTTTTCCCTCACCTCTGCGTGAAGTAAATACCATCACTTTCTGGTCGGCAGTTAATGAAGGGTGGTAGTCGTTGTACTTAGAATTGATAGGTGTTCCGGGATTACTGATAACTACATTTACTGGTCGCGAAAGCATTTCTTTTGCTGTTTTAACCTGTGCAATAAGTGTATTTATTTCCTGCAGTTGCGGTACTTTTAACGCTGTAGTCCGGTATTTTTCATAGTGCTCCAAAGCCTTGTCAAGATTGGCAAGAGCTTGATTTATTTTTCCAAGGTTAAGATATAAATCAGGGTCAACTGCATTGTTCAATTGTTCTGCTTTATTGAATTTTTCCAGCGCCAATTCATATTCTTTAAGTGCATAATGACTTTCGCCCATACGGTAATTGAGCATGGCATCGTCAGGCACTTTTGCAAATTCTTCGCGGTAAATGCGCAAAGCACCATTGAAATCCTTGTCATTATATTTCATGCGAGCTGCAGTCATTTTCAGCTTGTCGGCTGTGGAAGTTTGTGAGTAGGTAGTTGACAGCAGGCAGCAGGAAATAAGCACCAGGGCTAAAAAATGTTTGTTCATCTGAAAGATTCTTGCATTAAGGTATTTTGCTTCGCAAGAGAATAGTTCGTGAGAATAGTTCATGGTGTTGTGTTTTAAATCCGTAGTAAAGTTAGGTGATTTTTTTTGCAAGATGATTAAAAAGTTCCATCGCTTTTTTCTTCTCCGAATCAAAATCATAGCTGATATTTTCAGTCAGGTATTTTTTTGCTTCTGCTTTGCTGATAACAGAAGGCGGGAACTCTTCCAGTGTTTGGTCAATGTTATCCAATCCTGTTTTCAATGCCTGATTAAATTCAGAAATAAATTCCACAGAAAGATTTTTATTTGCCACCCAACACGCAAATACAAAAGGAAGGTTGGTAATTTTTTTCCATTCTTCGCTTAGGTCATAGGTATAAGATGTAGTGAGGCTAAATGCTCTGTCGCCAATAACAACTCCTGCCGTTGTTCCTTTTATGTTCTTCTCAAAACCCGCTTCTGCATTCACAAATTCAGGATTTATTTTCCAGAATTCTTTAGCCAGAATTTTTGCAAGCATTACTGAAGTCCGGCTTTGGTAATCCAGCAAAACTGTTTTTATTTCCTGCAACGGAACTTCACTGAACAGGCAAACGGTTTTCACTTTTCCGTTGGCGCCAATGCAATAATCGCTGATGATGTGTGCGTTGCTTACTTGTGAAATTGCAGCAACCGGAATTAAACCAATATCAACGTTCCCGTTGATTAATTTCTCAGCACACACCGAAGGAATATCCAATGAAATTTCACATTCATTTTTAAGCGCAGAATGATTTAAGCCATAAACAAAAGGTAATGAGTTTAAATAAGAAACAGCAGAGATTCGGATTTTTGACATCGGGCGCAAAAGTAAATATTTACCATCGTCATGCTGAACTTGTTTCAGCATCTTATTATAAGACCCTGAAACAAGTTCAGGGTGACGTTATTCAACAATTTCAACCTCCATCAGTGCACTCACAAAGTAAGTTTGTTTGCTTGCTATCTCCACACATTTAAAACGTGTGCGTTGTTTTTCACCTTTGATAAAAACTTTTCCGTTTGAGATTTTAAATTTTGAATTCCTCGGCAGTTCTTCGAGATGCATAGAAGTATTGTTTTTATCATAGCGTTTTAAAACCCGCATCAAATGCAGGTCTGAGCAGCTTGAAGCCGCAGGGTTCCGCATATATTTATCAATCGCGTGATGCACATCATCAGGAAAAATATTTTGCTTCAGCAGCGGCAGCATCAACTCCTGAAAATCTTTTTTCCACTCTGCACCGTGAGGTTTCACACGATTTTTATTCTTGTCCCAATTAGTAAGATGGGCAACTTCATGAACCAGCGTAATCAGGAAAGCAAATTTATTCAGGTCGTGATTGATGGTGATAAAATGTCCGCGCCCGTCAAAGGGTGGACGGTAATCTCCCAGCTTGGTATTGCGCTTGCGCTTGATACGCATCCGAAAATTGTATTGCTCAATCCAATGCAAAACCATATCCACCGTTTGCTCGGGAATGTAGTTGGCGATGATTTCTCGGTCTGTTTTTTTTTGTTTTTGCATGGGGGCAGTAACGTCACCCTGAACTTGTTTCAGGGTCTTGTCCTAAAAAAGAATAAGACAAATCTTTCATTTCAGGATTTAAACTTTTAATCAAATTAATCTTCGAGTCTCTGTGCCAATTTTTCAGTTGAGTTTCTCTTGCAATGGCTTGTTCAATATCTATAAATTCTTCAAAATATAATAAGTAGGCAACATTATACTTTTTTGTAAAAACAGAACCTGTTCCATTTTTATGTTGTGTGATTCTAATTCTTAAATCTGCTGTAACTCCAATATACAATACTGTTCGGGATGGGTTGCTGAGAATATATGTATAGCTTTTTTTCAAGTAAGTAAAGATAAATAAGATGCTGAAACAAGTTCAGCATGACGATAACACCTGATAAACCACCAAAGCCGAAAAGTAGGCAAGGAAACTCATGTATGCAAACTGCAGCGCGGGCCATTTCCAGCTTTTGGTTTCGCTGAACACAATGGCAATGGTGCTCATGCATTGCATTGCAAAAGCATAAAATATCATCAGCGAAAAAGCTACTGCGGTTGAGTAGCGCTTGCCTCCCGTTTCAGGATTTATTTCTGCCTGCATCTTTTCGCGGATAGAAAGTGTATTGTTTTCATCGCCCACACTGTAAATGGTTGCCATAGTTCCCACAAAAACTTCGCGGGCGGCAAAAGAAGTAACCAGTGCAATTCCAATTTTCCAGTCAAACCCCAGCGGACGGATTGCCGGTTCCATAAAATGTCCCATGATGCCTGCATAACTCTGTTCCAGTTTTTCGGTGGCAATCAGTTTTTCAATTTCAGCGGGTGTATGTTGTTGAGAAAATTCCGGAGAATGAAACTGTTCATCAATCTTCTGAAATCTATCACCCGGTGCGTGTGACGAAAGCACCCACAGCACAATGGAAATAGCTACAATTACTTTTCCGGCTTCAAACACAAATACTTTTACTTTTTCTAAAATTCCTAATCCTACGGAACTCCACCGTGGTGCACGATACACCGGCAATTCCATAATAAAGAAACTCCGTTCGCGGGCTTTAATTATAAACTTCATTAATAAAGCAGTGAGTATTGCAGCAAGAAAACCAATCATATAAAGTGCCATCAAAACAAGTCCTTGCAGATTTAGAAAACCAAATATTTTTTCGGAAGGAACAACCAAAGAAATTAGCAGCGTGTAAACCGGCAAGCGTGCAGAACAACTCATCAGAGGTGTTACCATAATGGTGATGATGCGTTCTTTCCAGTTGGGAATGGTGCGCGTTGCCATAATTGCGGGAACAGCACAAGCAACACCGCTTATCAAAGGAATAACAGAGCGCCCGTTCAAACCGAATTTGCGCAACAGCCTGTCGGTGATAAAACTGACACGAGCCATGTAGCCCGTATCTTCCAGCATTCCGATGAAAGCAAACAGCAATGCAATCTGCGGAATAAAAACTACCACACCACTAATGCCGGCAAGGATTCCGTTCACCAACAATTCAGTCAGCATTCCTGCAGGAAGGCGGTTCAATAAAAATTCTTCACCTGCTGAAAAGAGTTGTT
>CAMDBK010000174.1 GCA_945889235.1 Chitinophaga pinensis | reverse complement strand
ATAAAGATGTTTTTTCTCCGCTGTGGGTTGTTGACTTTCCTTTGCTGGAATTTAATGATGAAACAAATCGTTGGCATGCAATGCATCATCCGTTTACTTCGCCAAAACCGGAAGACATTTCCTTGTTGGAATCCAATCCCGGGAAAGTGCGCGCAAATGCTTACGACATGGTAATAAATGGTGTTGAAATTGGTGGCGGTTCAATCCGTATTCACAACAAGGACTTGCAGGCAAAAATGTTTGAAATTCTTGGTTTCACTAAAGAAGATGCACAATATCAATTCGGTTTTCTGATGAATGCATTTGAGTTTGGTGCACCCCCGCACGGTGGCCTTGCCTTTGGTTTCGACAGGCTTTGTTCATTGTTTGGTGGCTCCGAATCTATTCGCGATTTTATCGCCTTCCCGAAAAATAATTCAGGGAGAGATATGATGATTGATTCGCCTTCAACAATTAGTGAAGTGCAGTTGAAGGAATTGGGAATCAGTTTAAAAAAAACAGAAAAAGATTAACGCACTATCTGAATTTTTCCGTTTTCAACCTGGTTTTGCTTTTCATCCAAAATCCTGTAGAGATAGAAACCATCCGTGATTGCTGAAATATCAATCACTGAATTTTTTCCGTTCAGCATGTAGCTTTCCAATTCTTTTCCGGCAACATCAAACAATAACAGCCTGTAACCGTTTTTGAAATCTCCGGCAACTGTAACCTGTTGCGATGCTGGGTTAGGATAAATCTTCATCGCTTGTTGATTTTGCTCGTTTAAAGAAGTCACCACATCCACATGGCTGATGGCATTTGCAGTCAGCACAGGCGGATTGAAATCAAAAAAGATAGAAGCATCGTTCAGAATATCTGTTCCGGGAAGATTACTGCCTTGGTTAATGGAAAATTTAATAAAGCCGATTGAATTCACAGGGTCGCTTGCACTATCAGGAAGCATGATGTTATTGAATGTCCATACCAATGTTCGTTCGGAAATAGTCAACTGGTAAGCGTGACTGGAAGAAATCATTCTGAAACTTTCAAGGTCAAGCGTGGTTGGAATTTCGTCCATTACCGTAACATCGTAAGCCATTGCAGTTCCTGTATTCTGGAAACGGATGATGTAAACCAAACTGTCGGGCGGTGTAATGGTTTCTTCAACAAAATACCCATCCACAGGAATATTTTCAGCAAATGAAAAACGTTTATCATTCGGGTCATAAGAGTTGACAACAATGGTGCAGGCGCTATCATTCATTACAACTTCAGGGCATGATTCATTTTCAATTGCAGTGGATACATAACCGCATAACTGCTCACCAAGCTGCAAAGAGCAATCGGCAAAGACAGTGATGGAGATTGTTCCGTTTTCACCCGGGAAAAGACCGGGCAAAATAAATACGAGTGTATCATTTACCACTGAATAAGCTTCAGATGCGGAAACAACGGTCAACCCGGGAGGCAAATAAACATTCGCTGTAATTTGTCCTGTGTGAATTGTTCCCTGGTTTTCAAGATGAACGAAAACAACTTCGGTGCTGCAGGGACGCACAACAACAAAATCAAGGGTTGTGACTACGGCAGCGCACTCAAGATTTTCAATTGGTAAATCAACAGCAACGGTGTCGTTAAGAGATGGAATGTTTGCCAATCCATTCGTGCAGGTTACCTGCATATAAGGTGGTCCGTTAAAGTTTACCTGGTAATCACCGGTACTTAAAATATAAAAACGATAATTGCCTGCATTATCAGTAAATGTGATCCAGTTGCCGGGTGTAAGCGTAACCATTTCGTTTGCGATTACATACTCGCCCGAATCGTAAACGCAGTTAGCAACGCTGTCAATAAATACCTTTCCTGTCAACAATGTGTAATCTGCTAACTCAGTGAGAAAAGGACAGTCGTTTGTATCAACACCACAGGTAAGCGGGGTAAAACGGTATGCATCATTATACGCTTCCCACTGCGAAGGAAAATTTCTTCCGGGAATTACAACTGCTTCTGTGCCATCACCGTTATGCAAACCATGAAGCGCTGCACCATTGTTCCATGCTAAACAAAGTGGTTTGTTCTCTATATACGTTTCAATTACGTTCGAGCCTTCATACAAAACAATCTGGTTGCTGAACGTTATAAACTCACAGTTAAACATTGGAATCATGTAATAACTGACTACGAATTTCCTGCAGGGGGCATCGCCATAAGTGGCTGCGAAAATCATTCCTCCGGCAGCAGGATTTATATCCTGCCACGGGCACATAATTGAATTAAGCGGGTCGGCAGGTGAAGGGATAGGAATGTTAATCGGCCATGGCGAATATGCGTTTGCCTGGCTCAAATCAAAAGTGATGTATCCGTTAGAACCGATAACAGCCATGTTAAATGTTTGCCCGAAAAAACAAAAGTCAAAACCCATTGGCAAGGCATATGAATTCACGTCATCACCAAGGGCAACATATTGTCCCTGGTTAAATGGAAAAGGCTGATAAACTATGGGCTGCACATCATAACTCTGCGCTGTAATTTTCGAAACAAAAAACAAACACAAACAGAAGGGAAGTAAAATTTTCTTCATGAGTAAATGATTTTAATTTACTCAAAAGTAAAAAAATATACGTCATGCTGAACTTGTTTCAGCATCTATTAATAAGACCCTGAAACATGTTCAGGGTGACGGCATCTATTTTAGCACCCCCAGCTCCTTCCCTACTTTAGTAAACGCAGCAATCGCTTTATCCAAATGCGCCCTCTCATGTCCGGCAGAAATCTGCACACGAATTCGTGCTTTATCTTTCGGCACAACAGGGAAGAAAAAACCAATGACATAAATTCCTTCAGCTAATAATTTATCGGCAAATACCTGTGCGATTTTTGCATCATACAACATAATGGGAACAATGGGATGAATTCCTTCGTGTATATCAAAACCAGCTGCTGTCATGGCTTTCCGGAAGTAGGCGGTATTGTCCATCAGCTTATCCCGCAGAGCTGTGGTTTCGCTCAGCAAATCAAAAACTGCTGTAGCAGCGCCAACAATAGATGGTGCTAATGAATTTGAAAACAAATAAGGACGCGAGCGTTGGCGCAACATTTCAATAATTTCTTTACGGCCTGAAGTAAAACCGCCCATCGCACCGCCCAATGCTTTTCCAAGTGTTCCGGTGATGATGTCAACTTTTCCCATTACACCACAATGTTCGTGCGTTCCTCTTCCTGTTTTTCCTACAAATCCGGTGCAGTGACTATCATCAACCATTACTAATGCATTGTATTTTTCGGCAAGCGCACAAACCTCATCCAGCTTTGCTAAAAATCCATCCATAGAGAAAGCGCCATCGGTAACAATAATTCGGAAGCGTTGTGCCTGCGCCTGTTTAAGTTGCGCTTCCAAATCATTCATGTCGTTATTCTTATAACGGTAACGTTGCGCCTTGCACAAACGCACACCATCAATAATGGAAGCATGATTCAGTTCATCAGAAATGATGGCATCTTCTTCACCGAACAAAGGCTCAAACACACCACCGTTTGCATCAAAAGCGGCTGCATATAATATAGTGTCTTCGGTTCCCAGAAAATCAGAAATCTTTTTTTCCAGCGTTTTGTGAATATCCTGCGTGCCGCAGATAAAGCGCACGGACGACATTCCGTAGCCGCGAACATCCAAAATACTTTTCGCTGCTTCAACTACTTTAGGATGACTTGAAAGTCCGAGATAATTGTTTGCACAGAAATTAATTACGGTTTTACCGCCCACGCTGATTTCAGCGCCCTGAGCCGATTCCATAATGCGTTCTTTTTTAAATAATCCTGAATTGCGGATGTTTTCCAGTTCAGTTTCAAGATGGTTTTTCAGATTGCCATACATAATAAATAAGTTAAAAATTTAACCGCAAAGAACGCAAAGTTCTCGCAAAGTTCGCTAATGAGTTAATCGCATTCCCCTCTCCTTTTGGAGAGGGGTTAGGGGTGAGGCTACTTCTTTATCCAAACTTTACCTGTTCTCAAATTTCCTTTTACCGATTCAAACTTCCACGCAAATGGAAATACAGCACAAGTATAAAAAGCTTCTGAAGAATTTAATTCTTCCGACAAAAGTAATCTTCCATCAATTCCATAAATACTGAGTTCCCCATTCCAAAAGCGCTGGTCGGGATTTGTAATCCCGACCTCCAATAAATTATTTTGCACATCATAAATCAGCTTCAAATTATTTTGAGCAGATATTTCTTCCACATCTTCCACAATTTCTTCGCACACATTTTCTGCAGTAAGATTTTGAACATCATCAATCCAGATCATGGCGCGCGCATCAGGTTGTATGGGAATAATACACACGCTGTCAAGCGTTAAACCGTTGACATGACGGAAATAAATTCCATAGGAAGGAAGTGTATTTCCTAATAAATCAAATTCAGGGCGGTCAGCAATATTTTCAGGAACAACATAATTAGAGTCTATTGCTGCCGAACCTCCGGGAACTGTGAACGAAATATTCTCGAGATGAACATTCTCTAAACTATGATCAGGTATTCCGGTGATGTGACAAGGAAGATTATTTAATCCTTCACCCGAAATATTCTTTAGCCATATATTTTCAAAACTTCCTGTCGGCAATGGCGGAAGTGTATCAATGTATTGTCTGTTGCTGTTTCCAAGCCGCACCACAATGGGAACCTGCACGCCTGAGACTGTAATATTTTCAATCAGTACACTGTCAATATGCGCACCATCAATGCTGGCAATATTGATTCCTATTTCTCCCGGCTGACCTAATCCGCCTTCTGTTACAATGCAATCATATATGTGAACATTACTGATATCGCCAATGGTTTCTGTTCCTATTTTTATAACACGGGCAAGACTTGAAAACGAACAGTTGTAAATTTCAACATCGTGCATTTCGCTCATACTTGTGGTTTTCAAAACCATTGCATCATCAAAACTTTCAACGGTGCAATCGTGAATACGCACATAGCGACAACCATCTGCGTTAATTCCATCATTGTTTCCAACGCCTGCATTGATTATTGTCAAACCGGAAATTAACAATGTATCACAATTAAGATTGTGCATCATCCAAAAAGGAGAATTCTTCATGGTAATATTTTCATAGCGAACATTCACGCAGGAAATAAAACGCACACCAAATGGTCGTAATGATGAATTAAGAATGAACTGAGTTGAGAGACTGTTGCCATCTAAAGTTCCTTCACCGGTAATGCCAATGTGATTTTCATTCTCTGCGTAAATCAACGAACGCTTGCGGTAATCATCTGCCATGCCATGCACCTGCGATTCAATTTCAGGATAATCATTCGGATTTCCGCTGCCTTTCAATAGTGCGCTATCTGTAAGATTTAACAACACATTACTTTTCAGAAAAATTGTTCCGCTCAGAAATGTTCCTGTGGGAACTACAACTTCTCCTCCACCCGCTTCATTGCAACTGTCAATCGCGGATTGAATAGCTAAAGTATTTACTGTTGCTCCGTCTCCTACTGCGCCAAAATCAGTGATATAAAGGGTTACCTGTGCGGAGGAATTGACAATTGATACTTGATAAATGACAATTAATAAGAGTAGTAATTTTTTCATGTTATTTGTTTTATTTCTCGTCATGCTGAACTTGTTTCAGCATCTGGAAAATGTCTGGGGGACATTGAGCCACCTTGTGCTGATGACAAGACCCTGAATCAAGTTCAGGGTGACGTTTCATTTCTAAAAATTATACAACACACCTTGTTCTGCGAAAATTAAATTCAATTTGTATTTGTTCTGTTCGCTCAACTGTTTCTTAATTGTTTCTTCATTTGAACCCGATGGTTTAATGTGTGTAATCATGACATTCAATTCGTTCAGCGCATCTTTCCCTGTAAGTTTTCCAAGAGCATCCATTTCTTTCATCAGCCATTTTGGAGTCAAATGTCCAAACAGTTTATTATCGGGCTGCTCATCCGGATAAGAAACTTCCAGAAAAACAGCTTTCAGTTTTTTTGTTTTAATCAATGGCGCAATTTCTTTCCACACCCTTTCCATTTTATTTGATTTTTCCAATTCATCTGCACCGGTATCACCGAAATATAAAATGTATTCATCATTGCTTTTAACAAGGAAAGCAGAACTCTGATAAGGCGCAGAATGGCTCAGCGGAAAGGCTTTCACCGACATGGATGTGTTTTCAATCTTGATTTCAGAAGCAGGTGCAAGAAATTTATACTGATATTTTTTCAGCAGTAAACCCTCACCATCACTTCCGAAATTTGGCCAGCTTTTCCAGTTGAAATAATTTTTTTGTACGTAGTCAATTGTAAAAGGAAGTCCGTAAATATTTTTAGTAGTATCATCAACAGAATTCAAAACAAGTCCCGCAACATGGTCAAGATGCGCGTGAGAAATAAGATACGCTTTTATATTTTTTTTCTGAACCGTTTGAACATTCGTAGTAAACAATTTATTCGCAATTGCTTTTTCAATTCCGTTATAAATTGTTCCGGCATCCAGACAAATAAAATCATCCGAACCGGCAGGAGCAACAAGGTAAGCAGAGAGATTACTTTCATCCAATCCACCTTTTACACCGAGCGGAATTACTTTAAAAGAATTCTGGGACTGGACGAAACAAGAAGCAAGAAGTAAGAAGCAAGAGATAAGATATTTCATAGTAGTTCTGTCATGCTGAGCGTGTTTTTTGTCACCCTGAGCGTAGTCGAAGGGCAA
>CAMDBK010000173.1 GCA_945889235.1 Chitinophaga pinensis | reverse complement strand
CCAAAACCGGGAGTATGCGAAAAGAAATAAACCACATCTTCATCATTTGGGTCAATGCCTATTACAGTGCGGTCATACACAGCCGGAAAATGAATGGTATCGGTTCCGTTAAAATAGTTTTCAGGAGTAATATTTACAAAAGATGAAATACCGTCTTCCGAGCGCCAGATACCTCTGCGTTGTCCATCACTGCTCATAGTGGCATAAGTAGTTCCTGTTGAGGTAACAGCTACATCCGAAAAATAAGAATCAGATCCTGAAACCGAACTTATTAAAGCAGCAGTCCAGCTATCACCACCATCAACACTGCGATAAATGGCATCATACGTAGCAGCAAAAACAACATCAGCCGTGTCATTCGGATGCGTTGCAAGGTTCCATATTACCTGCCAGTTAAGCGTAAAAGTTTGTGCAACTCCCGCTGCAGTTGAACTTATCGGATTCCAGGTAAGCCCGCCATCAGTGGATTTAAACATTCCGTCACCAAGGTAGAAAGCACCATCAGCGCTTGCAGAAGTTCCGTAACCTTCACCTGTTGAGTAGTACCAGGTATTGGTATGCCCGGTTCGTGTGTCTTGCGCAATGGCAGTTACACCAAGATTTTGTGTGGAATTGGTAACCTTTGTCCACGAAGTTCCTGCATCAGCACTGCGGTACAATCCCCCCGAAACACTTCCTGCGAATACAATGTAATCATTGGAAACATCAAGCGCAAGAGCACGAGTTCTTCCGCCTACATTATATGGTCCCTGCAAAACAAAATCCTGTCCTTGTGTTTTCTCACTGTTTGCATCTGTTGGCAACGTTAGCGCAAAAGCAATTTCTTTTCCGCGCATTCCCGCAGGTATTTCACCGGTCTCAGGGTCGCGCAACATTTTCAATTGCCAGAGTTGTCGCTCTTTTTGTTCTTCTTTATCCCCTTGTTCAAAAGCATCGCCCGGAATTTTTACAGCTTTTGTAGTTCTGGTATTCGAAAAATAAACAAGCGCAACAGGTAGCAGGAAAATAAGACTGAGGTAAATTCTATTTTTCATAAGTAAATTTTTTGTATTCGTAAATAATATAGCTCACGCCTTGTTCATTCTTAGCAAGGCGGCTTTCAATCTTGGCTTCAAAGCGGTCGTTAATTTTTAATCCGGGATAACTTGTTTTCATTCCCGGAAATAATTCTTCTGTAGTAGGCACCAGCGTAAATGCAAATGCAACGGGAATAGTATCCTGCATTGAATTCAGTTGAAATAAACTTCCTTTGTTTTCTAGATTTTGAATAATGATGCGGGCTTCACATGGTACTTTTGAGCATGGTCCTGTTTCATCGCGCGCTTCATTAATGGATATAATCTTTCCTATAATTTTAGCCTGCGCTGAAGAAATATCATTGATGGATGCACTTACCGTCTTTACCGGTTCATCGGTTATAACTCTTTTTTCAGTGGTTTTGCATGAAGAACAAATGCAAAGAAAAAGCAAGGGTAAATAATAGCTAAGTAGTTTTATCATTGCGCAAGTTTACAAAAATCGTTTGTCACGCTGCTTTAAAAACAATAGTTTTGCGCTACAAATAAAAAATGGAGAAGGCAGAAGTCTATAAACAAAAGAACAAAATCCGCATAGTAACAGCAGCATCGCTGTTTGACGGGCACGATGCCGCTATCAATATCATGCGCAGGATTATTCAGGCAAGCGGGGCTGAGGTCATACACCTTGGCCACGACCGCAGTGTGAAAGAGATTGTAGATTGCGCCATACAGGAGGATGTACAGGCAATAGCAATTACATCCTATCAGGGTGGGCATATTGAGTTTTTCAAATACATGTATGACCTGTTGAAAGAAGCTGATTGCAGCCATATCAAAATATTTGGCGGAGGTGGCGGAACTATTCTCCCTACTGAGATTGCTGAATTACAGAAATATGGAATTACGCGCATCTATTCACCTGATGATGGGCGCTCCATGGGCTTGCAGGGAATGATAAATGATATGCTGAAGCAATGTGATTTTCCATCTGGAGCTAATCTGAATGGTGAAGTAAAGTCATTGGAAAAACGTGATGTGAAATCCATTGCACGCATAATTTCAGCAGCAGAAAATTTTCCTGAAGAGGCTAAAAATATTTTAAAAGAAGTAGATGAGATTGCGTTGAAAAAGAAAATCCCGGTGTTGGGAATTACCGGAACAGGCGGTGCCGGAAAGTCATCATTGATTGATGAGCTGGTGCGAAGGTTTCTGATTGACTTTAAAGATAAAACCATTGCCATTGTTTCTGTTGACCCGTCAAAACGCAAGACAGGCGGTGCTTTGCTTGGCGATCGTATTCGCATGAATTCTATTTCGAACGATCGGGTTTACATGCGATCATTGGCTACACGCCAAAGCAACCTCGCTCTTTCTAAGTACGTGCAGGAAGCGGTGAACGTAGTGAAAGCCGCTGGCTACGATTTAATCATTCTGGAGACATCCGGCATCGGACAAAGCGATACCGAAATCCTTGACCACTCCGATGTTTCATTGTATGTAATGACGCCCGAATATGGCGCTGCAACGCAACTGGAGAAGATTGATATGCTTGATTTTGCTGATGTGGTTGCACTCAATAAGTTTGATAAGCGCGGTGCACAGGATGCCCTGCGCGATGTAAAAAAACAATACAAACGCAACCGTCAGCTATTCGAATTGCCCGATGATAAAACACCTGTGTTCGGAACCATTGCTTCGCAGTTCAACGATCCGGGAATGAATTCGCTTTACATGGCGGTGATGGGCAAGATCACTGAGAAGACCGGCACTGCATTTACAACACATATCGGTCACACCGATGAGATGAGTGAAAAGGTATACATCATTCCGCCTGCGCGTATACGTTACTTAAGTGAGATTTCAGAGAATAACAGGAGCTATGATGCATGGGCTAATGAGCAGGCGGAGATTGCCAATAAGCTTTACGGTATTAATAAATCCATTGAAGCGATTAAAGAAAGCAAGTTGGATGATAAAGACAGGTTGGCGAAAAAGCTTCAGGAAGTTTATTCAGAAGTAGAAACCAGGCTTGATAACCAGAGCAAAAAGATCATTGAAGGCTGGCAGGCAAAGGCCAAACGTTACAAAGACGAATTCTATACATTCAAAGTCCGCGACAAGGAAATAAAAATAAAAACACATACTGAATCTCTTTCCCACACGCAGATTCCAAAAGTTTCAACTCCGCGCTATGAAGCGTGGGGTGATGTATTGCGTTGGGTGCTGCAGGAAAATGTTCCGGGTGAGTTTCCCTATGCAGCAGGAGTTTATCCGTTCAAACGCACCGAAGAAGATCCGGCACGTATGTTTGCCGGTGAGGGCGGACCGGAAAGAACCAACAAACGTTTTCATTATGTTTCAACAGGATTGCCTGCAAAGCGCTTGTCCACTGCATTTGACAGTGTAACACTTTATGGCCGTGACCCCGATTTGCGTCCTGATATTTATGGCAAAGTCGGCAACAGTGGTGTATCAATTTGCTGCCTGGATGATGCAAAAAAACTTTATAGTGGTTTCAATTTGGCAAGCCCAACTACTTCGGTTTCTATGACCATCAATGGTCCGGCCCCAACCCTAACAGCTTTCTTTATGAATGCCGCCATTGACCAGCAATGCGAGCTTTACATAAAAGACAACGGATTGGAAAAAGAAACGGAGAAAAAGATTGCAGATATTTATAAAAAGAAAGGAGTTAAACGACCTGCATATCAAGGTGCTTTGCCCAACGGAAGCGATGCGCTTGGCTTAATGTTGCTTGGTGTTACTGGCGACCAGGTTTTACCAAATGACGTTTACGAAAAGATAAAGATAGAAACGCTCAAACAGGTTCGCGGCACTGTGCAGGCCGATATTCTGAAAGAAGATCAGGCGCAGAATACCTGTATTTTTTCTACTGAATTCTCTTTGCGGGTAATGGGTGACGTCCAGCAGTATTTCATTGAAAACAATGTCCGCAATTTTTATTCTGTTTCCATCAGCGGTTACCACATTGCTGAGGCCGGTGCAAACCCGATAACGCAACTCGCATTTACACTTTCCAATGGTTTTACCTACGTAGAATATTATTTGTCGCGCGGAATGAAGATTGATGATTTTGCACCTAATCTTTCCTTCTTTTTCTCCAACGGCATTGATCCTGAGTATGCAGTGATTGGTCGAGTAGCCCGCAAAATATGGGCAAAGGCAATGAAGCTGAAATATAAAGGTAACGAGCGTTCACAGATGTTGAAGTATCATATCCAGACAAGCGGCAGAAGTTTACACGCTCAGGAAATTGATTTCAATGACATACGCACAACACTGCAGGCGCTGTATGCGATTTATGACAATTGCAATTCACTTCACACCAACGCCTACGATGAAGCCATTACCACTCCAACAGAAGAAAGCGTTCGCAGGGCAATGGCAATCCAACTCATCATTAATAAAGAGCTGGGATTATCGAAAAACGAAAATCCTATTCAAGGTTCGTTTATTATTGAAGAGCTGACAGATTTAGTGGAAGAAGCAGTGCTCTCCGAATTTGATAAAATCACCGAGCGCGGTGGTGTGTTAGGTGCCATGGAAACAATGTATCAGCGCGGCAAAATACAGGAAGAAAGCCTCTACTACGAAACACTGAAACACACAGGCGAATTTCCGATTATTGGTGTGAACACCTATTTATCATCTAAAGGTTCGCCAACCATACTGCCGAAAGAAGTTATACGTGCCACCGAAGAAGAGAAGCAATACCAGATCTCCATGCTGAACGAACTGCACAAAGGCAATGCAGCCCAAACGCAAGAGTTATTGCGTGAACTGCAACTCGCCTCTATCCGCAACGAAAACATATTTGAGAAGCTGATGGAAGCCGCCAAGTATTGCTCACTCGGACAAATTACTTCAGCGCTGTTTGAGGTGGGCGGGCAATACAGACGAAATATGTAATATGAAAAAACTAACTGTTTTTATTTTCATTCTTTTTCTCTTTTCCTGTAAAAAGGAAGATGGTGCAGGAGATCCTTACAACCAGGAAATCCGCAACTGCAAACCTGCTTCACAAAACAAAAAGAAAGTCCTCTTCATTGGCATTGATGGCTGCCGCACCGATGCTTTACTGAACTCAAATACTCCGGCAATTGATTCCCTGATTGCAACTGGAATATTTGTCAGCATGGTTGACCGCGGACCAAATACAGTAAGTGTTCCTGGCTGGTCAACATTGCTGCACGGGGTTTTTCCTGCCAAGCATGGTTTGCTGGATAATTCATTCGACCAGCAGGATCATTTTGCTCAGTACCCGGATATGTTTTACTACATCCGTCAGCAGCATCCCGAGTATAATTTGTGTGTACTTACCAATTGGTATAATTTTCAGCGGCTTACTTCTGAGGAGGATTTTTCAATCGCTCTTGAATCGGATAAAGAATTAAAAGATTCAACGCTTTGGTTATTGGAAAATTGTGATCCTGATGTGTTGGTTGTTCATTTTGATGACCCTGACCATGCCGGCCATACTGTTGGGTTTGATCCCTTGCAGCCTGAATACATCAATGCTATTGAGCAAACGGATGTTTATATTTCTGAAATCATGACCACTATCCGCCAGCGCGAAACTGCATTGGATGAAAAATGGATGGTAGTTGTTTGCACCGACCATGGTGGCAGCGGAACCGGTCATGGCGGTCAGGATGGCGTTCCGCAAACACGTTTTGTGTTTTTGGTTTTAAATGGCGAAGGAATTCCAAATCATAATCAGCAGGGAAATGCTGCAAACACCGATGTGTTTCCAAGCATTATGAAATACCTTGACATTCCTGTTCAGGAAAGCTGGGGACTTGACGGGAAATCTTTGTATTGATTTATTTCGGGTGATATTTGAAATCCTGTCCCGCTTTCAACTCAATTAAATACTCATACATCAGCTTGATCACATTGTCAACATCATCTTTGTGTACTGCTTCAACTGTTGTATGCATATACTTGAGCGGTAGTGATATAAGAGCAGAGGCTACACCTTCACTTGAATAAGCAAAAGCATCGGTATCTGTTCCTGTTGCTCGTGAAACTGCAGCACGCTGGAAAGGGATTTTCTTCTTCTGAGCAACTTTAATAATAGAACTCAAAACATTGTTGTGCACTGCCGGACCATACGTCAGAACCGGCCCTTTTCCGGCTGATAAATCACCGCTGTTCTTCTTGTCATACATCGGTGATTGTGTATCGTGACAAACATCCGTAACAATAGCCAAGTCGGGTTTTATTTTACGTGAAATCATTTCTGCTCCGCGCAAACCAACTTCTTCCTGCACAGAGTTAACAATGTATAAACCGAATTTCAGCTTGTTCTTTTTCTCTTTCAGAAGGCGGGCAACTTCGGCAATCATAAAACCCCCGATGCGGTTGTCCAATGCTCTGCCAACATAGTAGCGGTTGTTCAGTATCATCAACTCATCTTCAAATGTTGCCACGCAACCAACGTGAACTCCTAATTTCTCAACTTCTTCACTGGATTTACAGCCAAGGTCAAGGTGTATATTTTTCATGGTGGGCGTTTCTTCTTTTCCTGCATCGCGCACGTGAATGGCCGGCCACCCGAAAATTGCCTTCACAATGCCTTTTGATGTGTGAATGTTTACCCGTTTTGAAGGAGCAATCTGATGGTCAGAACCACCGTTGCGCCTCAGGTAAATGTATCCGTCTTTGGT
>CAMDBK010000172.1 GCA_945889235.1 Chitinophaga pinensis | reverse complement strand
CTCAATTCCGTAAAAACTGCGGGCTTCTTTTTGCAGAACGTGAACTACGATATTTACATAGTCAAGCAGTATCCATTCTGCATTTTGAAAACCTTCAGTATGCCAAGGGTCTTCGCCTGATTTTTTCTTTACAAAGCCATCTACATTTTTGGCTATTGCATCAACCTGAGTAGTAGAATCAGCATGGCAAATTACATAGTAATCGCATACTGATTTATCAATGCTTTTAAGATTTAGGGTTACTATATCCATTGCCTTTTTTTCCTGCATGGCTTCTATTATTAGTTCTAGCAACGCATCGGCATTATCTACCTTCTTCTTTTTTCTTACGGTTTTTTTTACTGGTTTCTTCATAGATTTGCAAAGGTAGTATTTAAGTTTTATTCACCGCTAAGAAGCAAAAGCGCTGAGATTTTAATTATATGGCTTTATTTACGGGAACTAATCTGATTGATTTAGACAGCGCGGATTCAACCAACAACTATGCCCTGAATTTGCTGAAGGAAAAACAACCTTTTGAAGGAACTGTTGTAAGAACATTCCGCCAATCACTTGGGCGCGGACAACGGCAAAAACAGTGGGACAGCGAAGATTTCAGCAACCTTACATTCAGCATTATTTACTACCCTGTCTTTTTGTCAGTGAACAAGCAATTTCAGTTAAGTAAAGCCATTGCTTTGGGAGTTACTGATTTTGTAAAAAGTATTGTAAAAAAGGAACCTGTAAAAGTAAAATGGCCCAACGATATTTATGTTGGCGACAAAAAGATTGCAGGTATACTGATTGAAAATTCGGTGAGTGGAACTAAAATTTCATCTGCGGTAATTGGAATTGGATTGAATATAAATCAAACAATTTTCAGTCCGGAAATTCCAAATGCGGTTTCGTTGAAAATGATAACAGGAAAAGATATGGATTTGGAAAGCTGTTTTCAGCAATTATGTGTTTCTCTTGAAGTGCGCTACATGCAATTAAAAGCCGGAAACGAAAAGCTGATTGATGAACTCTATCACAATACCTTATTCGGGTTGAATGAAGAACGTGAATTTATGATTGGCAATAAACACATATTTGCCAAAATAATTGGTGTTGATGATTTAGGAAGACTGAAATTAAATGAAGGATTATTTGTTAATGCTTATGACCTCCATCATGTTGTTTTCAGGATTTAGAAATTAACTTTGCAAAAAAATATTTTATGAAATTCATTAAAATCTTTCTGATTATTTTATGTGTCAGTTTAATTATTATTCAGTTTTTCGGCATATCAAAAAATCAAAATAAAGGTGAAAAACCGAATCATATTTCCAAGCAATTTGAAGTTTCCGCTGAAGTTGAAAACATTTTGAAAACATCGTGTTATGATTGCCATAGCAATAACACAGTTTACCCGTGGTATGCAAGTATACAGCCTGTTGCATGGTGGTTGCAAAACCATGTTGGTGAAGGAAAAGAAGAATTAAATTTCGATGAGTTTGCTGACTACAAACCACGCAAACAATTCAAAAAAATGGAAGAACTGGAAGAGTTAGTTACTGAAAATGAAATGCCTTTATTCTCTTATACATTGCTTCACGGAAACGCCAAACTTTCTGAAGACCAAAAAACAATTCTGATAAACTTGAGTAAAGAAATAAGACAACAGATTAAAACAAAAAACCCGGGAAGTGCTCCGGAAGTAGAAGAAAAAGATTAATCAAACGCCCCAAACACTTGGGTTATTTCGCCAGGCAGCAAGTGATTTTATATTGCCCTCTTTGATGTATTGAGAGATTACTGCCTGCTTTATCAGGCTTTCATAATCACTAAGCGAAACCAGTCTGCATTTATCGTTTTTGAAATTTTTTTCAGCTTCTTCAAATCCGTAAGTAAAGATAGAAACCATTCCGTTTACCTTACAACCTGCATCACGCAAGGCGCTCACAGCTTTCAAACTACTCATTCCGGTTGAAATTAAATCTTCTACAACTACAGCTGATTGTCCGCTTTCAATATGTCCTTCAATCATGTTGGCGAGTCCGTGACCTTTAGCACTCGCACGGACATAAACAAAAGGAAGTCCTAAATCCTGCGCTACTAAAGCTCCCCAGGCAATTGCACCGGTTGCAACTCCTGCAATAACATCGGGCTCACCGAATTTTTCCACCACTGCTGAAACCAATTCTCTTCGTATATAATTTCGCACTTTAGGATACGAAAGTGAAAGGCGGTTATCACAATAAATTGGCGACTTCCAGCCCGAAGCCCAGGTAAAAGGTTTGTCAACTGAAAGTTTTATTGCTTTGATTTGCAGTAATTGTTCTGCAACTTTGAGGGCTGTTTCTTTAGTATATAGCATTTGCCGCAAAAGTAATTTTTTTCCTTGTGTATAAAATTTTCATCAACGACAAACCATTTATTCTTGCACCAAGAACCAACCGATTTGAAAACGGACAAGGATCATTGCTTATAGCTTACAGCGAATTGCAAAACCTGAAACAGGCAATTGAGCTGATGGATTTAAGCTCAGTTCAAATCCTTACCATTACAGGTGATGTAGAAGCTATGTGGAATGAATTTCTGAAGCTCTATAAATTGATTGATGCAGCAGGAGGCGTGGTTAAAAACGCTGAGAATAAATTGCTTTTTATTTTTCGTCTTGGCAAATGGGATTTACCCAAAGGAAAAGTAGATGAAGGTGAAACACTTGAACAAGCTGCCATCAGAGAGGTAGAAGAAGAATGTGGAATAAGTAAACTTACAATTACAGGCAACCTTTTAACAACATACCACACTTATCAACTGAAAAATAAAAATATTGTAAAAGCATCACACTGGTTTAGTATGACTACTGCCGATAACAGACCTTTGAAAGTACAAACCGAAGAAAATATTACCGATGCCTGCTGGGCTTCACACAAAAAAATTCCTGAATTACTTAGCAATGCTTATCCTTCTATACAAGTTGTAATGAAAAATTATTTATCTGAAGAAAAATAGTTCCTGAAAATTAGCTTCAAACAAATTCTACATTTGCGAAAAAAAATGAAGATGACAGCATCCGAAATAAAATTCAACGTAACCCTTGACGAAAACAAACTTCCCGAAACCATAACCTGGAAAGCCAGCGATGCAGGTATGAACAAAGATGAAAGCTGCAAGGCTATCATGCTTGCCGTTTGGGATCCAAAAACTGAATCAACACTGAAAATTGACCTTTGGACAAAAGACATGCAGGTAGATGAAATGAAACGGTTTTTTCATCAAACGCTTCTTTCCATGTCCGATACTTTGAAGCGTTCCATTTCAGAAGACAAGATGGCTGCAGACATGCTGGATTTTTGTGAACATTTTGCCGAAAAACTGGAAATATTGCAGAAAAAGCCCTGATTTAAACCTGCAACACATTAATTATCAGAGTATTTATAATTAAATTTGGAAATCTAAATCAGGTTAGTTTATATTTGTAGGCTTTACAAGAACGAAATAACCGACCAATACATTAATATGATAGCTAAAAGCTTTACCAAAGCAATTAAAGGAATCAGTTTTATAACCGCATCTGTTTTTTCCTTTGCATTACCCACAAGTGCTCAGATAGCAACTCTTACCAATGACGGTGCTATGTTCTATATTAATACCGGAGGATTAGTATATGTTGACGGGCATGTGGATAACCAGGCCGGTATACTCGTTAACCTTGGCACAATGGATATTGACGGGAATATTGTTAACGATGCGCAATTAGGTGGAAACGGAAGTCCACTGCCTGGAAATGATGGAATTTTTATGGTTGAAGGCGACTGGAGAAACAATAATTTATTTTATGCAGGAACCGGTAAAGTATTGCTGGACGGAGCAACTCAGGGAATTACGGGTATTTCACCTTCTTACTTTTTTGATTTGGAACTTGCAGGTACAGACAGAAAAGAAATTCAGTTTACCGACCAGTTTGTTACCAACGAGCTTGCTTTAAATGACAGAGAATTGTGGACGGACAAATACACAATGAATGTTGAAAACACCAATACTGGTGCTATAACCCGTACAACCGGTTTTGTCAGCAGTCTCGAATCAGGAAGCCTTTCACGCAGAACTTTAAATACGGCTGATTATGAATTTCCTGTTGGTTCAACACAAGGCATTGTTCGAGAATACAGACCTGTATTAATCAGACCAACAACTTCTTTACCCAACAGGTTTACAGTAAGACTTGTGAATACAGATCCAATTGTAGATGATATACCTGACCCGAATGACTATACAAAACCAACTTCTGCTCATGACACAACTATTTGTTATGTAAACGATAACTACTGGTACAAAATCAATCATCCCGAAGGAAATGATAATGCCGACCTTGCACTTTCTTATGACGAAACTTTTTCTCAGGATCAGGGTGCATACAATGGCCTTGTTCAGTGGAACACAACAACTAACAGATGGGAAAACATTGGAATTACTGCATCGGTAACAGGCTCCCCTACAGTTTTTGTAAGAAAGAATGCTGTTAATAGTTTTTCTCCTGAGCCATTTACTCTTGCTTATAAAATTCCTCCCGCTCCACCTCTTTTTGGTATAGATGTTATTTGTGCAGATGTTGTAACCACTTACAGTATTGTTCCAAACACTAATGGAACTTATGAATTTACAGTTGACTCTCTAGAAGGAACAATTATAGGCACAACAGCTACTTCAGCAACTGTTATCTGGAATGATGTTCCTTTCGGGACAATTAATGTTATAGAAACAATTGATAACCAAAACGGATATGTTCCATGTCCTTCACTGGTAGGAAGTTTTCTCGTAGATATTCTTTCTCTTCCACATGCTATTTTCGGAACAGTAAATGAATATCCGAATCCCAACCCTAACGGGACTTATAACTATAACAACCCCGATGATGTTTTTGTAAACGATTTGATTTCTTTCCATGACTCAAGTACAAATACTGTTTCATGGTTTTGGGATTTTAATGACGGGTCAACTTCTGTTAATCAAAATCCTTATCACACTTACGACCCTATCGGAACCTACAATGTAATGATGGTTGCCACCAGCCCTGACGGATGTTTGGACACTGCTTACAAACCTATCAATGTAATTGAAGGATTAATTGTTCCCAACGTGTTTACACCAAACGGTGATGGGTACAATGATGTATTTAAAATCCGCAACAGTAATATAAGCGAATTTACTTTCCGTGTTTTCAACCGCTGGGGAACTCAGATTTATGAAACCAATGCACCTGAAATTGCCTGGGATGGAAAAACAACTGCCGGCTCAACAGCACCTGCCGGAACTTATTTCTACACGCTGAAAGCCAAACTTGCTTCAGGCAATGATATAGCCATCTTCCAGGATAAGGAAACCCTTGATAAGGGAACAATAACACTGATACGATAATAAGAAAATGATTATAAAAAAGCCCCGCAAAAATTGCGGGGCTTTTTTTATTAACAGGCTTAGCCTGTTATTTTTAATTGGCAGAGGTAAAAAAAGGCATTAATGTTGGATTCAAAAATCGCAATCCACCAGAGAAGGATTACTTTCAGATAGCTATTGAACCCCGACAAGGGTATTTAAGCTATTGCAACCAGATTAAATGGCAGACAAGTTTTGCTTTGATAATCTTCGCCAGCCTCAAGCATATCTTCATCATCAACTTCATAACTCCAGTTGACAATAATTTTGGATAATTCTTTCATGGATTCAAACTCACGAATAATATCCTGAATTGATTTTGATGAACTGGAATTAATATATTCTAATTTTATATCTATTACAGTTAAAGCACAAGGTGCCTTTTTGTATTCTTTAATCTTTTCAATTAGTGGTTTGTAAAATTCAAGAGAATTTTCGGAAAATGATTTACCCCTGATAATCAGGTTTCCTAGTTCATTGTCAAATTGCAAATAAGGTGTTTTATGAGTCCCGGGAATATTAATCATAGGTATTAATTTTGAAATTTTTCAACGCTATTACGCCTGTTCAGGTTGTATGGTTACACTTTTATTGCCTGAGCGGCAGTTGTTCCGCACTATTTTCTCCGTATAAACGGCAGTGCCGTTATACAACTTCAGAAAATAAATACCCCGTGTGGCAAAAGAAATACAAGCATTGAAGACGGTTTAATTCTTCTCCTGAAAATCAGGATGCCCGCATTGCCACATTACAAAAGAAAACTGGTCGGCAAAGTTGGCAAAGGTTACATTTTTGTCTTCGGTAAAATGTCCGTTATCGTAGTTTACCTTCATCAACACCGGCTTTTCAGATGTAGTTGCATTCTGCAAAGCTGCAGCAAGTTTTCCGGGCTGCCAGGCTATTACGCGCGGGTCATTCCAACCCGCAACACATAAAACAGCAGGATACTTTGTTCCCTTAACAACGTGCTGCATACCATCCATTTCATACAAGGCTTTGCATTCAATACTGTCTGTTACCGTTCCAAACTCAGGAATATTAACTGGACCATTTGACCCGAACTCAAGGCGCAGCGCATTGGCGCAACCTACATTACAAATGGCAGCTGCAAATAACGAAGGCTGTTCTGTAATGGCGCGACTAATCATAATACCGCCTGCACTGGTGCCGGTACCCGCCAATTTTGTGGGTGAGGTATACCCCTTTTGAACAAGGTATTGCCCACAACTTATAAAGTCTTTCCAGGTATTGGGTTTGGTGGTTTTGTAACCTGCCCTGTACCACTCTTCACCTTTCTCACTTCCACCGCGGATGTGGGGTATGGCTATTA
>CAMDBK010000171.1 GCA_945889235.1 Chitinophaga pinensis | reverse complement strand
TTTTGAAAGTTAATAATCATTAGCTAATCATCTCATCAGCTAATCAACAAATTATTTTTTCTTCTGTTTTCTGCGAAAAAGTTTTTCAAAAAAATTATCGGGTCTGCGCTGATTATATTTTTCTGCCTTTTTTTTAGTTGCCTTCATTCGCTTGCGTGTTTCTTTGGTTTGCACTTTTTGCATTTTTTTAACAGCAGCCTCATATTCCTTCATCCCTACTTCTTTTTTTGCTTCAGTTCTTTTCTTGGTTGCCTTTGCCGATTTGCTTCCTTTAGGAACTTCCATTTCTTTTTTTTCCTGCGCAAAAACTGCAACCGAGAAAAGAACAAGCAAATATGTTACTAATTTTTTCAGCATATTATTTTCGCACTAATTTAGCTTTAGATTCTAAAATCAGTTGAGCGCCATCCTCTGTTATCAGCTCGCTTCCGGGCTTGATTATTATTTTTGATTTTGCTGAAGCCACTAATTTTGCTCCTGATTTCAGAATCAGTTTACTATTGTTATCAATCACTAATTGCGAATTAGGTTCGAGGTAAAAATATGAATCTTTCACGCAGGTAAAAACTGTTGGGTCGGTAAATATCCATTCATCATTTTTATCTTTTTCTGTAGCCTTATTAAACACGGGGCTTTCACCACGGTCAAGCAACAATTTATTTCCTTTTTTTAAAACCAATGACGGTTTTGAATTATCAAAATCATTAGGACTTAACACAATGTTACCGCACCAGCGTACATCATCATTCACCTCATAATTATCCCATCTTATTTGTACAGTTATTGTCCCCTTTTCGTGGTTCTCGTCAATAATTTCAACTGAAAGTCCATTAAGCCAGATAGTGCGATTTTCATACAACGAAGGTTTACCATTATCAAGATTAAAAGAACTGAATTCATAATTTGTTGTATACGTGTAAACCGGCACCGATGCGGGATTACTGCTAATTGACAATTTTCTATTTCCCGTTTCGGATGAAAATGCATCAAGCCAGTCACCACTTACATTAAAGTTATGAATTACAGAATCACCATGCACCTCACTCAACCCAGCCTGAAGTTTATCGCCCGAATATAAAACGCCATCGTGATTAGAATCAATGTAGCGGTATAAATCTGAAAAACCTGTAAACGGATTGGGAAGACTTTTCTGTTTATTTACAGGAAGATTAGAATTGTTCCAGTTACAATCAATCCATTGTGCCGGTTGAATTTTATCCCAGTCATAATAAAAATCAAAATTACCTTCAGCACTCAACGGAAAGAACGGACTCGCTAAACCGTTGGGATGCTCATACGCGCCTGAATAAATATCTTTCCCACCTTCTCTTATATCTTTCCCGACCTCAATGTAGGCGTACATTCCGGGCGTACCTCTGGGGAAAATTCCGTCATCTGTGTTTACACAGGTGCCGTTCAGGTATTCGTCAAAACGGGTTTTCATCTGGCGGTTTTCAATCCACAGATATTGGTTTTTTACATCACCTATTTTCTGCCAGTTAATATGTGGCAACTTTATGCGCAATGCATCACCGGTACTTACAAAATCACGAAGAATAAATGTTCTTCCTCCGGGCATGGTTTCTATAGTTATTGAATCTGTTTGCACTTCATTTCCGGTTAAATCAAAGGCAGATGTAAGGTGTTTTTTATCAGGATTTTTCCAAAACATCATCCATCTGTCCCATCCGCTTACTGCTTGCATGGTAGCCGGATTTTGACCGGTAAGACCATAAGAATTGGGCGTGGCAAGAAATGTATGCGCTCCCCTTCCGCCTGCCGAATGCCAGTTGTTACCACCAAAAATTCCATGCAAATGTTCGGCAATGGTTATTACGTAAGCATTTGCGCCTGTGTTGTTACAATTAAAAGATGCCATGTTATTTATTCCCTGCATATTTTTAAAAGCAATTCCTTTTGACACATTTACTCCATAACCTGAATTTCCGCCTGTACTTCCTGATGTAAGAAAACGATTGTTTTTCCAGATGATGTAGAGCAAATCAATTCTTCCGTCAGGCGATTTTATTTTAGGCAAACCATTTTCGGTAGGTGTCCATGAATCAAAATCTTTCAGAGCAAAACCGTTTTGAGTTAGCAATGTTCCGTTTGAAGAATTAATGGTGTCAAGCATTTTCAACACTGTATTCACTCCGTTATCGCCAATTCTGATTTTGCTGCACGGAACTGAAATTACCTCAGGAAAATAATCACCAAGCAAAATATATTTACCAAAAGATGCCGAGTAATAATAGTCACTTATAAAGCCTTTGGGGTGTTGTCCGGATTTTAGTTCAGCATCAAAAAAAGTATTGGCATCAAAGGGCAATTGTGTTTTTCCGTTGCTGTCTTTCGGCCACGAACCATTTAAATTATCAGGTAAATTATTAGGGCAAGGGCCTTGCGAAAAATCTACTTCCGCAAAAACAACAAACACACGAAGCGTATCTGTTGCAGGAATGCTAACACCATTGCGGATGGCGTATTGACTGAATACATGATTAGAACTAAAAAAGAAAAGGAAAACCAAAAACCTTGTCATTGAAAATTATTCGGAAAGAATTTTCACCATCTCCATCAAAGATTTATCAGGCTTTAGATGATACTTCACTGCTTTTGAAAAAGGGGTATAATCGACTTTCTTATCCACTATTCCTACCATCACATTTTTCTTTCCGTTGAGCAAGGCTTCAACAGCTTCAAATCCTAAACGCGTTGCCAGCAATCTGTCATTTGCCGTTGGATTTCCACCACGTTGCAAATGCCCCAGCACAGAAATACGCGTATCAAATTTGTCAAACTTTGCTTTTACTTTTTTGGCAACTTCGTAGGCTCCTCCGGCATCATCACCTTCGGCAACGATGATAATATAGCTTGATTTTTTGCGCTTCCATCCTTTTTGCAACAACTTAATTAAGTCATCAATGTAGGTTTTGGTTTCGGGAATAAGAATGGCCTCAGCACCAATCCCGATGCCGCTGTTTAGTGCAATCAAACCTGCATCGCGCCCCATCACTTCCACAAAAAACAAACGGTCGTGCGACTCTGCTGTGTCGCGAATTTTATCCACTGCCTGAACTACATTGTTAACGGCAGTATCATAACCAATCGTAAAATCAGAACCGGCAAGGTCGTTATCAATTGTTCCCGGCAAGCCAACAAAAGGAATTTTACAAACAGAATAAAATTCCAGGGCTCCTTTAAAAGTACCGTCCCCGCCAATGGCAATCACTGCATCAATCTTATATTTTTTCAGTTGAGCGGCAGCTTCTTTCATTCCTTCACTAGTCATAAAACGCTTGCTGCGGGCTGTTTTCAGTATGGTTCCTCCGCGCTGAATAATTCCACTTACAGAAGATGCGTCCAACGAAATAAAATCACCTTTTATCATTCCGTCATAGCCATACATAATGCCATAAACCTTTATGTTATGATGCAATGCAGTGCGTACAACTGCGCGGATAGCGGCATTCATTCCGGGTGAATCACCACCTGAAGTAAAGAGTGCAATTGTTTTAATAACTGTTTCATTTTCCATAAGTTGTAATATCACTTCGAGCGTAGTCGAGAAGCAGTGACTATTACTTCTCGACTACGCTCGAAGTGACAGCCATTAAATCATTTCTTCTCTACATCACATTTCTCGCAGCCGCGCTTGGCTTTGTGGGCAAAAGTTTCTTTATAGATTTTTCTGCCCACAAAATAAATGGCAACGATAAAAAGAATTCCAACTATAATTTCCTGTGTCATTTCAGTAAGCAAAGTTAGGGTTTTTAGATACTTTTACGCGCGCAAATCATTTATGCAATGAAATTCAATCGCAAAAAATATTCTGACGAAATACTGCTGCAACTCTATTATCACTTGCTAAAACCGAGGATGATAGAGGAAAAGATGTTGCTGTTGTTGCGTCAGGGCAAAATATCCAAATGGTTTTCGGGCATGGGACAGGAAGCAATTTCGGTGGGAACTGCTTTGGCAATGGACAAAGAAGAATTTATTTTGCCCATGCACCGTAACCTCGGAATTTTCACGGGAAGAGATATTCCGTTTTCACGCTTGTTTGCACAGTTTCAGGGAAAAATGTCGGGCTTCACAAAAGGGCGCGACCGCTCGTTTCACTTTGGTGCGAAGGATTATAACATCGTGGGAATGATTTCGCACCTTGGTCCGCAAATGGGCGTGGCAGACGGCATTGCGCTTGGCAACCTGTTAAAGAAAAACAAAAAAGTAACAGCAGTTTTTACCGGTGATGGCGGTGCCAGCGAAGGTGATTTTCACGAATCAATCAATGTTGCTGCCGTTTGGGATTTGCCTGTGATATTTATTATTGAGAATAATCACTGGGGACTTTCTACGCCTTCATCAGAGCAGTTTCGCTCCAAGCAGTTTATTGACAAAGCCGTTGGTTACGGCATTGAAGGGGTGCAGGTAGATGGCAACAATATTCTGGAAGTTTATGATGCCGTTGCAACACTGCGCGAAAAGATACAGAAGAAGAATCGCCCTTTCATTTTAGAGTGTATGACTTTCCGTATGCGCGGACACGAAGAAGCTTCGGGCACAAAATATTATCCGGAGGGTTTGCAGGAAGAATGGTCTAAACAAGACCCTTTAACTAATTACGAAAGCTATTTACGGGAACAGAAAATTCTGGATGAACAGCAAATTGCGGATTACAGAAAACAAATAAAAGCAGAGATAGAAGAAGGCCTGAAAATAGCCTTTGACGAGCCTGCTATTAAACCAAATACCGAAACCGAATACGCTGATCTTTTCAAAAAGTCGGAAATAAAAATTCAGCCGGCTTCAGGCAAAAACAGCATGCTGCGCCTGATTGATGCCATTTCATTGGGCTTAAAACAAGCCATGCAAAAACATTCTAACCTTGTGTTAATGGGACAGGATATTGCCGAATACGGTGGCGTTTTTAAAGTAACAGAAGGCTTTGTTACCGAGTTTGGAAAAGAGCGAGTGCGTAATACTCCTCTTTGCGAATCGGCTATTATTGGTGCTGGGTTAGGCTTATCCATCAACGGTTACAAAGCAATGGTGGAAATGCAATTTGCAGATTTTGTTACATGCGGTTTCAACCAGATCGTGAACAACCTTGCTAAATCACACTGGCGCTGGGGACAAAACGCAGATGTGGTAGTGCGTATGCCCACAGGCGCAGGCGTTGCAGCCGGACCATTTCACTCGCAAAGTAACGAAGCCTGGTTCTTTCATGTTCCGGGTTTAAAAATTGTTTACCCTGCTTTTCCTGCTGATGCAAAAGGCTTGCTGACAGCGGCCATTGAAGACCCAAACCCTGTTTTATTTTTTGAGCACAAGGCCCTCTACCGCAGCATTTCGGGTGAGGTGCCTGATGAGTATTACACCATTGAAATCGGAAAAGCAAACTTAGTAAGAACAGGAAACGATGTAAGCATAATTACATACGGCTATGGTATTCACTGGGCTTTGGAAACCTTGGATAAAAACCCAACTGTAAAAGCCGATCTGCTTGACCTGAGAACACTGTTACCTTTTGACAAAGATGCCATTCTTGAAACGGTAAAGAAAACAGGCAAAGTAATTATCCTGCATGAAGACACGCTGATTGGCGGCATTGGCGCGGAACTCAGCGCTTTCATTAACGAGAATTGCTTTGAACAGTTGGATGCGCCTGTGGTGCGTTCTGCAAGTTTAGATACACCTGTTCCGTTTGTATCAGAACTGGAACAGAACTTTTTACCGAAAGCGAGATTTGAAAAACAGTTAATGGATTTAGTTAATTATTAGCGTCACCCTGAACTTGTTTCAGGGTCTCAATTGAGATGCTGAAACAAGTTCAGCATGACGATGCAACATATGAATATCACCCTAGACAACACCGGCAAGCGCTACAACCAGGAATGGATATTCCGCGGGGTGAATGATGAATTCAAATCCGGTGAGCACGTTGTTTTATTAGGTGCAAACGGCTCAGGAAAATCAACGCTGCTGCAAACTATTCTCGGCAGCATTGCACCTTCAGAAGGAAAAATAATTTACAAACACGAAGGAAAAGAAATTGAGTTAGATGATGTATTCCGCTATTTCTCATTTGCCTCGCCTTACATGGAACTGCCGGAAGAATTTACCTTAACAGAAACACTTCAGTTTCATTCGGGCTTTAAACCATTTTTAAGAAACCTTACAGCCAGCGAAGTACTGGAAGCAACAGGCCTTACCAAATCTGCCAACAAGCAGATAAAATATTTTTCTTCCGGCATGAAGCAGCGCGTAAAATTGGCGCTTTGCATTTTCAGTGACACGCCTGTGGCTTTATTAGATGAGCCACTCAGCAACCTTGACAGCAGCGGAGTTGCATGGTATAAAAACTTAGTAACCGAATATTCCGAAAACCGCTTGTTTATTGTTTGCTCCAACAAACAAGCCGATGAACATTTCTTTTGTAAAAAGGAATTGGTGATCGAGGATTACAAGAAGTATTAAGCCGGAAAAGTCTTCATCGCAATTAATGAAGCCTCTTCAAAAGCCTTTTTATTAATTCCTGTTTCAATCTTTTTCTCTTCAAAAAAACTCAATAGATTTTCGGTGGGCATGTTGCCGGTAAGTTTATCTGAAGCCATGGGACAACCGCCAAAACCTTTGATGGCGCTGTCAAAGCTGCGGCAGCCGCTGTTGAAAGCCGCCTCCACTTTTTCTTTCCATTTATCAGGTGTGGTGTGCAGGTGCGCACCAATTTCCAATTC
>CAMDBK010000170.1 GCA_945889235.1 Chitinophaga pinensis | reverse complement strand
GAGTAAGGTATTGCAATAAGGGCAGCAAGGTTAAAAATGATGTCCACATTTTTTGTAATTGAAATACAGTAATGAGGGTCGCGGATATCTCCTGACAGAACTTCTATTTTGTTCAAAATTTCACTGTTTTCAAGGTTGCCCCAGTAGTTGAAGGAATTATAATACGAAAGAGCTTTTACAATTGCCCCTTTTTTTACCAATAATTCAACTAAGTGTGAGCCAATAAATCCATCAGCCCCTGTTATTAATATTGTTTTACCTGTTAGTTCCATTTTTTTTCTTTTATGAATATAACATACGCCAATGCGCTATGTTAGCTTCCCACGAAAATAATTTATTAATCTGTTCAGAATTTTTCAAAGGTATAGATTGTTGACTTATAATTTCAGTAACTCGCTTGTTTAATTCACTGAATGAAGAAATAAGGTTTAATTCTACTCCGTTTTTTTGAATCACATCATATGGCAGCCACGAACCTGTGATTACTTGTCCCCCTGCATACAATGTTTCAACCATTGAGGCTGATAATTGGTCGTGATTAGGTAAATGGATTAGAATAGTACTCATTAGTCTTAATGCAGCAATTTCCTTATTATTTAAATGGTTTTTAAGCAAAGTGAATGAAAACCCTGATGCAATAAGTTTTTTCTCTAGACCTTCTATATCATGTTTTGAAGAGCCATAAGTACAGGGAAAAATCAGGTGAATTTTTTCTTTGTTATTTGATGGAAGCTTACGAAGTTCCTCTAAAATTGATTGTTGATTGTTATTATTTCCGCCATAAGTTCCGCAGGTGATACACAGTTTGTTTTCCGGAAAATTGAAAATATTATTAAGTTCATTTTTGCTGATGTTTCTGAGTTCATTAATATGTTTCAAATTACTTAAACCAAAACGAATGACTTTGATTTTTGAATTATATTTTTTTTTAAAAATGGAAGAAAAGAATGTGTTGTACTGATCATTAAGAAAAGTGATTTGAGAAGCACACTTTACTACAGGTAAGTACAAAATGCGAAATAATCTGCGTTTGGCTTCCATTAAATCAGTACCATAAAAAGTAAGAATTAATTTTTTCTTTGAAAAAAGAAAATAGGGGAATAAAAGAACGTGATAAATTTCAAGGTAAAGAATATGAAAGGTTGTAGTATTTCTGCTTCTTATAACAATACTGTGTAGTCTTAGGTTTGAACGCAGGAGGTAATAAAGTTTTAGTATAATTCCGGTTTTGAAAATTTTACCACTTTCTTCAGTTGCAGATTGAGTAATTTCATTAGGATGATATTTTTTACCTGTATATTTATCAAATAACGCAAGTTTAATTTCGTTATAGACTGATAAATTTTTCAGCAGCTGTACAGCATAAGTATCAGTTGTAGTGCCGATATATATTATTTCGGCAGGTTTGGTTTCAGTCGTCATTTACTGGCTACTTGCTATCTATTCCGTAACTCATTACCGGCTTGTAGTTAAGAATATACCTGAAAGCGAAATTAGCCAGTTTTTTGGTTTTCATATAGAATGGATAATAGGATGGATAATCTGTAAATTTTTTATTCGGCAAATTCCAAATTCGCTGCATTTCATTTTCAGTTATGCCCAATTTTTTTATAACATACTCCCTGTCATCAGCCATTTGCTTTTCTGGGTAGGGTAGATGTTCTAGTTCCTTCATAATTTCTTCGCGATTTAGCTCCCCGGTTCTTATTTGTGCTGAGTAAGTTACTTTCCTCTTATCAATTCCGAATTTTTGCGGCAGCCACACACCAATAATGTATTTTGTGAAAACATTTTCGTGGTGATGTCCTCCATAGTATTTCCATCCCAGTTCTTTTTCAATTATTTTCCGTGCTTCAATTTTACTGTAAGGTAAATACCAGAAAGGGCGAATGTCTTTTATGCCACTTACAAATCCCCAGTATACCAAATCAAAAATACTTTGGTTAGGAAATGATTTTAGTTTAATGTTGTTTTGCCCGCAAATGTGTTTAATCATTTTTCCGTCAGTCCATGTCCATTCATCGGGCTGGCGACCCTCTGTTCTGAAATCATGCCCGTTAAAAATGTATTTTATTCCATGTTTAGAAGCCATGCGGTATAACCCTTCACGAATAGCAATATCTGTAGAGCCATCGGGCCAGGGCAGGGCAGCGCGCATAAATGCAAGATGTATAGCTTTCATTTCATTCCAGTTTATGACATAAGTTTCTAAATCATAACCAAGAATATCAAGCGCATTTTTAATATTATTAACTGCTATTTCGGTATGCCAGCCGTTGTCAACAGTTACAGCTAGCGGTCGTAATCCATACTGCTTACAAAGCAGAAGCAGGTAGGTACTGTCGGTTCCACCGCTTAAGCCAACTACACAATCGTATTTTTTGTTTTTACCTTTTTGTTTTATTTCGTCTATAAGTTTTTCGAAATCTTGTTTTCCTTTTTCGCCTCTTGGATAATCCAGTTCAAGGTGTTCCTGAATTTTGCAGTAATTGCAGATTCCGTCTTTATCAAAATGTATATCGGGAACGGTTAAGTCCATTACACATCTTGTGCATATTTTTTTTTCATCAACCATATCAGGCGTGTAAAAATTTATCGGGATTTGTAAAAATAGAATACATCAGTTTATTTAAATCTTCCTTTTCATCTAACATTTTCATTTTTTTTATCATCCATTCTTCTCTCAGGTTGTTATTTTCCGCCAGTTCCTTAATCTTTTTCACCATTTCAGCAAACTGGTCTGGTCTGTAACCAAACATCAATCCATACTTTTTTTCCTTTTCTTCCATAACTTTAAGACGTCCAATAAAATCATGAAACATGATGGAGGGCGTTCCCAGTACAGCGGCTTCAGATGACATGGTTCCGCTATCACTGATAAAAAGGTCAGCATAGCTAATTACGTCAAAAATCTCCTTCGATTCTATTTTAAGTTCGTGTTTTTTTAAATGTTCCGGGAGCTTGCGTTCTGAAGAAATAAATATTTTACCATATGGTTTAAGCAAATCAACCAGTTGTTCAAGATAAGAATCTGTAATTCCTTTTATACCTCTGTCATGGCTTGCGGTCATTGAAACTACTCTTAGTACAAAATACCTGCTGTTTTCGGCTTTGATTTTTTTTAATATAGCAGGGTTTGGTTTGTAATAGTTGGGATGCAGGTATGTAAGTTCTTTGTACCCGTTAAAAGGAATTTTTTTTTCTTCATATTTTCCGAGCAGAACGCAGGCTGGCGCAAGAATTTTTGTTGATGTGTGTAGCAAGAGTGAACTTTCCGGAATTGTTGAAAGCTCATTGTCTGTAAACATTAGGGACGGTATTTTTTTTATTTTCCCTATAATTGTCAGGCAATCATCTGTTACAAATAGATCAAACTTTTTATTATTAGTGTAAACCCACAATCGCCACAAAGTTTTTATAAAATTTATACTGGTAGAAATAAGAATAGGTATATTTTTAATTCTTCGGCCCTCCGGAAAAATATTAGTGTATTTCCATCCTTCCTGCCTGATTAAATCTTCTAAAACATCTTTTGAAATAATGGCTATTTCTACTGAGTAACCTTCTTTTAAAAGCCGGTTAATAGTATGCTTAAACAAATGATATTTTGCCGGATGAACAAAAAAGAAAAGTATTCTCATTGATTACTTGTACAATCGTTCATTATCCTGAATATCCATCCACATTGCAAATAACAAAGATTGAAAACTGCTGGTGAACAGAAAGATAAAAGCTAACAAAGGTTCGTATGAAAGATGCTCATTTGTTATAAAAGAGGCTATTATTTTTATTAAGTAGGGTAATGAGATTAATAAAGAAATAAAAGCGTAGTTATATAATAGAAATAATGGATGAAAATCTCTGAAAAGATATTTTATCCAAAGTCGTTTATAGAAAGATTTAAACAAAAGCCACGAAATTCTGGGAATAACTTTTCCTATTTTCATTTTAGATTCTTCACCTACTTTATAAACAGGCTTTATCGGTATTTCCCGTATAGTACACATTGCAATATTCAGTTTTACAAGCATATCATTCGGCATGCCGTAACTGCGGTAAATATCATGTAATCGAATTGCATTTAAAGCTGCATTTGAAGTGGCGGTATACCCGGTCTGAGTGTCGCTTACCCTCCAATACCCCGATGCTAATTTTGTTAAAATTGAAAGAATAGAATTTCCGAAATACCTTGTCTTTGGAATTACCAGCCAGGCACTGCGATGAATTAAACGATTGCCTTTAACGTAATCAATTCCTTCATAAACAACAGGATTGCAAAGACTTTCTAATTCAGATGGGTCCATTTGACCATCACCTGCCATAACGGCTGTACAATCAATAGCGTGGTCTTTACACCATTTGTAGCCCGTAGCAATTGCCCCCCCCACACCTCCGTTAATTTTATGATTGATAAGGATAATCCTATCGGTTTCCTCCTTTTTATTAGCTACTTCAGAGGGGTTGAATAACCTGATTTCTTCTGAACCCTGAATATGTAAAACTTCTTCAGCACGATTATACCGTGTTGATTGAAATTCCATAAGCTGCTTATTTTGAATTATTTTTTTAACAGAATTATCAATTTCAATATACTTCAGAACTACATCACTAGTCTTATCTTTGCTTAAATCATTAACAATAATAATGCGGTCTACAAAATCAGGCATAGTTTCAATTACCATTCCAATTTGTTTCTCTTCGTTATAGGCTGGTACTACAACAGCTACTGTTTTATTATTGAGCATTTTTAGTATTTTTACTTTGCGTAATTAGTTATTCTTTGCTTACAATTATTGGTTGAAGAATACTTTTTTTAAGCCCTATTTTTTTTATTATTGATGCTCCTATATTTTGAAAAGGTACTTCAATGATTTTGAAGGTAATGGTTGATAATCCAATTGTTAATATTAAAAGAAAAGCAAATCTGATAATGTAGTTCAGAACTGATGACCATGGACTATCTACAATAATATAATTTACAAAACCTATTCTGTTTAAGAAATAGATGATACCAAAATGAGTAATATACATACTGTAACTTATCTTCCCAATGTAAATGGTTATCGGATTAACAAGTATTTTATACTCTTTTTTACTTAAAATATACAATAGTAAAAAGAAAGCTAAGCTAAATAATATATGAACACCTATTTGTATGTAACAGAAAAATAATCCTGCAAAAAGGGTTAATACCAGTGTGCTGTTTTTTATTGTTTTATCTTTTTCAACTATTAAAAAATTAACCATAATGCCCAAAGCGAATACAGGCATTTGATTGGGCAGATAATAGTATAAGAAGTTCATTTTGTCCCAATAAATATTGGTTGTTAATAAGAAATTTAACCCAGTTAAAATGAACAATGTTAGCAGAAAAAAAAGTATAGAATCATTTAAATTCTTAACCTTAGAAAAAATGAAAGGAAAAAGTAAGTAAAAAGTCATTTCAACGGTAATTGACCACCCTCCTGGAACATAGCTGTTTATCCATGAAGGTAATATTCCATGTATAAAAAAGATATTTGAAAGAAATGCACCCCACGAAAATTCATTTAATAATAAACCAGTTGAAAAAAAGTTAAATCCAACTACTCTTTCAATTATATAATAAAGCAGACCTGCATAATAAAGCGGGACTATTCTGAAAAATCTTCTTATAAAAAAGTTTTTTTTTATATTTATTATATTTGTTGAGCGTGATGTATAGGATAAAAACAATGTGAAAGAGCTTGTAAGAAAAAACAACTGAACCCCATACTGACCTGAATTTAGAAATGTAACTAAAGAATCAGGCATACTATCATGACCGCTGCCTGTCATCCCGCAATGAACCATTAATACCCCAAGTATTGCCAGGCCTCTTAAACTATCAACAAATTTTAATTTAGGCATTTGAAATTAGTTTCAAAAATTGATGCCTGTTTATTAGTTGGGGATAAGAAAATATCGAGAAGATAGTTAATAAATTTGCAGGTTGGTTAAACACGTTGAATAATAATTGATAAATAATTTAAAGGAATGAAGGCTTTTTCTTTGGTAATCTCCTTTATTTCTTTTCCTTTGTTTGCTGGGTTGTAAATACATAAATGTGAAAACAAAAATACTCTTTAATTCATATTACAAAGCCGGTAATGAAAATTTATACTTCAAAGATGTTTTGGATTCGGCAAGCCTTACAGGAACAGGCAATTATTCTATAAGATGCAACAATTTTTTTTCTGAGAAGTACGGTATTAACAATTCATTATTAACTACTTCTTGTACATCCGCGCTTGAGATGGCGGCAATACTTTTAAATATTAAACCGGGTGACGAGATAATAATGCCTTCCTATACCTATGTTTCAACTGCAAATGCTTTTGCACTAAGAGGTGCAAAAATTGTTTTTGCAGATTCAGGCTCTGATAATCCTAATATTGATGTTGCCAGAATTGAACAACTGATAACAAAAAAAACCAAGGCCATTGTTCCTGTTCACTATGCAGGTATTGCATGTGACATGAATGAAATACTTTTAATAGCAAAACAGAATAGCCTTTTTGTTATTGAAGATGCTGCTCACGCTATTCATGGGTACTATAATAAAAAGCCTTTAGGAACTTTTGGACAAGTATCAACTTTTTCTTTCCATGAAACAAAAAATATTACTTGTGGTGAAGGCGGTATGTTGGTTATTAATGACAAACAGTTTTCAGAAAGAGCAGAAGTAGTAATTGAAAAAGGAACAAACAGAAAAAATTTTTCTCAAGGAAAAACGAAAAAGTATGAATGGGTAGATTTAGGCTCATCCTACAGATTATCAGAATTATCTGCAGGCTTTTTATTTGCTCAATTAGAGGCGATAAACATAATTCAA
>CAMDBK010000169.1 GCA_945889235.1 Chitinophaga pinensis | reverse complement strand
CTATTGACCAGCTTAACAAAGGCGGCAGTGTAATGCAGGACGAGTATTTTGTGAAAGCTGCGGAATCAGCGGGCAAAAATGTGGAAGTAAATCTCTACATCAATTATGCACGCTTCCCGGGTTACCTGCAACTATTCATGAAATCCGAGAATGCTGAAATGATTCAGGATGTTTCAAATATGGCGGAGTGGACTGAACTGGATATGAACCTGCGCCCCGAAGGATTAATGCTCAACGGCTTCACCTATCCTAATGATACTGCCGCACATTACCTCAATATGTTTAAAGTACAGCAGCCACAGCAGGTTGAATTTCCTGCGGTGTTGCCTGCCAACACCGCCACTTTCCTGTTTTTCGGAATCAGCGACATCCTCAGCTTTTACAACGATTATAAAATACATCTAAAAAAAATTCATGACCTTGAACGCTATGAAGCCGGTGTAAAAAACATTAATACTACCTACGATATAGACATTGAATTAAGCATGTTCTCATGGCTTGGCAGTGAATTCGGGCTGTGTATTACCGAACCTAAATCGGCAGCTTTTTCTGAAAACACGTATGCGGTTTTCAAGGCGCGGAGAATTGAACTGGCTTCTGAATTGCTTGCCGGTCTTGTAGAAAGTCTTTCGGTAAAACAGGGCGAAGCTGAAACCGAAATTTATCAGGATTATACCATCACCAATATCAATCTCCCTGATGTATTGCCCCGCCTTTTCGGCCCCCGGTTTGAACAGATGCAGAACACGTATTACACAATTATTGGTGATTATGTAGTGTTTGGTAACAACATGCAGTCGGTTAAAAATTATATCAATTTTTACGTTGCTGATAAAACGCTGGGCAAGGATGTGTATTTTGTTTCGTACAGTGAAAATCTCTCCTCCACCTTCAATGTATTTGCGTATTCAAGTCCTTCGCGTTCGCGCAACATCATTGATTCGTATGCCAATAGTCAAACTGCTGCAGAGCTGAACGACAACCCCGAAAGCTTAGGGAAATTTGAAGGTATTGCCATGCAGATGAGTTCAAATAACAATGCGTTTTACACCAACGTATATTTGAAATACAATGCCGATTACAGCGGTACAAAAGCCAATGTTTTTGAGGCGCGTTTAGATACAACCGTAAGCGCGAAACCGGTGTTTCTGAAAAATTCTTTTTCCGGTGAAAGCGAAGTGTTTGTGCAGGACGATGCCAATACCATTTATCTTATCAACAGTATGGGAACCATTTTGTGGAAGAAACAAATTCCCGAAAAAATCAACGGCAAGGTTTATCAGGTTGATGCCTATAAAAACAGCAAACTTCAAATCCTTTTCGGTACTACCAATTACATTTACCTTGTTGACCGCAAAGGCGAGGACGTTGACAAATTTCCGGTGGAACTGGAATCGCCTGCCACTGCTCCTATTTCGGTTTTTGATTACGATGGCAAACGTGAATACCGGATTTTTGCCGCCTGCAAAAACAAGAAGCTTTATTGTTACGATGTAAAAGGCGAAGCGGTAAAAGGCTGGAATTTTAAGAAAACGAATGAAACGGTTTCGCAACCGATTTTACATATACGCACCGGTGGTAAAGATTTTATTGTTATTGCCGAAGACAACGGTAAACTGAATATCCTCGACAGGCGCGGAAACGATAAAGCAAAGGTGAAAGAGAAAATTCCTTTCTCTAAAAATACTATGCAGGCATTTACTTCGGCTAACAATGCATCTGTTGCTGTTACTGACAGCACAGGAAAAGTGTACAGTATTAATATGAACGGGAAAGTAACCACCCTTGCACCTAAAGAATTTACTTCAGGATATACGTTTGTGTATGGCGATATTAATTCAGATAATACTCCTGAACTTATTTTCAGCGACCTGAACGAACTCTTTGTTTACAATGATAAAAGTGAAACCCTGTTCGGTTATAAATTTCAGGGCGAAACAAGCTCAACCAATGCAAGACCTGCGCAACTGATTGAAACCTGGGATGGACAACGCCTTGGCGCTGTTTCAAGCGGCAGCAATGAGGTATTTATTTTTACGGCTGATGGTACGGTGGAAGATGATTTTCCGCTTGCAGGCTCTACCCTGTTTGATGTTGCTCCCGGTAACGGCAATGTGCCTACCCTGCTGGTTACGGGCTTGGGTAATACGGTGCTGATTTATCCGTTGGAATGATTTGGTCGTTCATCGAACTTCCAAACCTTTCCAATCCCATATCGTTAAACGACCAAAAATATTCCTGCAATGAAAACGTTTCTCGTAATTACTTTCAACTTCATCCTTTATACAACTGCAAATGCTCAGTTTCCCGGTCATACCTTAGGAAACATACAACTCTATTTCGGTGATATGCTTGAACAGGGCAAATGGGATTTTGATAAAGAATATAAATGGAGTTTTTATATCTGCGCTGATGACGTTTCAAAACTTGCTGAGACACAAAAACAACTGGCTGCCGAAGGGTTTACGAACTTTGAAATCATCCAAAATTCCATGGAAAAAGTTGACAGCGATGTAATGCTGAACATGCTTACCTTCGAAAAAACTGTGAATTACACACCACAAAACCTTCTCAACGATATAACGGTTTTGTATACACTTGAAAAGAATTTCAACCTGAGCAGTTTTGATGATTACGGCAATTACGAATTGCTGGAAGAAGTGCATCCCGATGCGCAAACAACTGCAACTACCAAAAACTGGAGTTTCTGATTTTTAATTAACCTCTTCTCTTATTTTTGTATTATTGCTATACTTTTTTGCATGAGTAAAGCGTTAATAAAATAAGATGTATGACTTCTACAAAATATTAGGTGTAGAACGGAACGCAACAGTTTCGCAGATTAAACTTGCGTACCGCAAAAAAGCAAAATTGTATCATCCCGATGTAAATGCTTCGGCAAGCGCCCATGATTTTTTCACCGTTCTCAATGCCGCCAACGACACGCTTTGCAATGAAAAGAAAAGAAAGCGTTACGACCTGAAACTGGAATATGGAAAATCCATAGTTGAAAACAGTAGTCCCGTTCAGCAACCCCACCGCGACCCAGCATACCGCAGAAATCAGGAGAAAGAAAGCTACCAGCCTAAGCCCGGAGAAAAAGATTTTGAACCTTCACATCCTTTGTTCAGGTTTTTTCTTTTTTCAATTCTGTTTATAGGAATGCTCTGTATTTTTATTCCTTCGCTTGCGGTTTATCACAATGCTATAAACTTTGGTGTTTTAATATTATTTATCCCCGGCTATTTCATGATAAGGGATGTTGTGAAGTCGATATTGTTGGGTGAATGAATTCTTCAGCCACTCCCAGTGAGATACTTTTAAAATACTGGAATTACAGCAGCTTCCGCCCCTTACAGGAAGACATTGTCAATACTGTCCTTAATGGAAAAGACACACTTGCTCTGCTGCCAACCGGTGGAGGAAAGTCCATCTGCTTTCAGGTGCCTGCGCTTTGCAGGGATGGCTTATGTCTTGTTATTTCACCGCTTATTGCGTTGATGAAAGACCAGGTTGACAGCCTGCGCAAAAAAGATATTAAAGCCATTGCTGTTAATTCAGTAATGACCAACAAAGAGATTGATATTGCACTTGAAAACTGCATTTACGGGAATTATAAATTCCTTTACCTCTCACCTGAGCGACTGCAATCCGATATCTTTTTACAACGCTTACCGAAGATGAATGTCAATCTTATTGCTGTGGATGAGGCGCACTGTATCTCGCAATGGGGTTATGATTTTCGTCCGCCTTACCTGAAGATAAAAGATATCAGGGAACTAATTCCCAACGTTCCGGTTCTTGCGCTTACTGCCACTGCCACGCCTGATGTGGTAAAAGACATACAACAAAAACTTGGTTTCAAAAAAGAAAATGTATTGCGCAAAAGCTTTAACCGCGCAAACCTTGCTTATGTTGTTTTGCAGGAAGAAGACAAGAACAAGCGCCTGCTTAAAATTATTAAAAACGTTGGTGGCAGTGGAATTATTTATGAGCGGAGCCGGAGGAAAACCGCTGAAACAGCAGACTTCCTGAAAGCAAATAAAATAAATTCTTCTTTTTATCATGCCGGAATGGATGCGCTGAAGCGTGCCGAAGTGCAGGAGAAATGGATTAATAACACCGTGCAGGTTATTGTTGCAACCAACGCATTCGGAATGGGAATTGACAAGCCTGATGTACGTTTTGTAGTTCACACCGATTTAGCCGAATCACTGGAAGCATATTTTCAGGAAGCAGGGCGTGCCGGGCGTGATGAGCAAAAAGCGTATGCAGTGTTATTGGTCAGTAACAAGGACAAGAGCGAACTGAAGAAAAGAGTGGAAACAGCTTTTCCGCAGAAGGATGAAATAAAACAGGTGTATCATGCGCTGGCAAATTATTTTCATCTGGCAATGGGCAGCGGTGCCGACCATTTTTTTGATTTTGACATTGCTGAATTCTGTAAAAAATATAAGCTGGAAGCCTTGCGAGTAATCAACTGCATCAAGTTCCTTGAGAAAGAAGAATACCTGATTCTTACGGAGAGCACGTACATGCCTTCACGCTTAAAAATCACCGGAACAAAAGAGCAACTCTACGAATTACAGGTTGCCAACGAAGAAGTTGACTCCATTTTAAAAGTAATGCTCCGCTCCTATTCAGGTTTGTTTTTTGAGTACGTGAATATTTATGAAAATGACATTGCAGCCCGCACCAAACTGGATAAATCAAAAGTGCTGAACGCTATTTTTCGTTTGCAGGAGAATGAGTTGGTTTCTTATTTTCCGCAAAGCAGTTTGCCCAAACTTTCATTCGGAAGAGGAAGAATTGATTCTGAACTGCTGACCTTTTCAAAAGAAAATTATGAACTGCGCAAAAAAGTATTTGTTCAGAAAATTGATAGTGTACTTAATTATGCCGACAACAAACTATTCTGTCGCAGCCGCTTGCTACTCTCCTATTTTGGTGAAACAGATTCTGAGAACTGTGGCGTATGTGATATTTGCCTGGAGCGTAACAAACAGGAATTGAATACTGCTGACTTTGAAAAGTTTTCGGAGAAGATAAAATCATTGCTTACAAAATCTGCGCTTACGTTACAGCAATTAATTGAGCAATGCGGAAGCACTAAAGAAGCGCAGGTTATAAAAACACTTCAGGTTTTGCTGGATGAAAAAGAAGTAACTTATAACAATGAACATAAACTGACATCAGGTAAATAAAGGGCTAAAGCCCTGAATTAAAAAATTACAAATAATCCCCGACCTGAAGGTCAGGGCTATTAAAATGACAAAACTCTCAAAAGACTTTTACCTTCAAGATGATGTAGTAAGCTTAAGCAAACAACTGCTTGGAAAATATCTGTTCACCAAAGAAGGCAAAACAATTACTGCCGGCATCATTACCGAAACTGAAGCCTACGCTGGAGTTATTGATAAAGCCTCACACGCTTATGGTGGCAGAAGAACTGCACGGACAGAAACCATGTATGCCGAAGGAGGTGTTTCTTATGTTTACCTCTGCTACGGAATGTATTCACTCTTTAATGTGGTTACCAATCAGAAAAATATTCCGCATGCTGTGTTGGTGTGTGCGATACAACCGATAGAAGGAATTGAGAAAATTCTGCAACGCAGGAATGCAACACAATTAAAGAAAGGTTTAACCAACGGCCCGGGTAAAGCAGCAATGGCTTTGGGAATAAATTTCAGAAGCCATAATGCTCAAAGCCTTGCAGGCAATACAATTTGGATTGAAGACAGAGGAATAAAAATTCCTGAAAAGCAACTGAACAAAGGTCCACGCATTGGTGTTGATTACGCAGGTGAAGATGCCAAACTTCCTTATCGCTTTTGGGTAGAGAATATTTAGACTTATACATATCTTACTAATTACTACTTTTGTTAAAACATTAACACCCGCACACGTTTATGAAAACAATTAATACCTGGCTTGATGAATACGGTGAAAGTCATAAAAACCCTACCAACAAATTAGTTCACTGGATTTGTGTTCCTGTTATTTTTTGGTCGGTTACTGCTTTGCTGTGGAGCATTAAATTACCTGTTGAACTAAAGCCCGGGCTAAATCTGAATGTTGCCATGATTGTTTCAGCACTCATTTTCGGATATTATGTCACGCTTTCATTTACGCTTTCATTAGGCTTGTTACTTTTTACCTCTGCCTGCCTTTTCATAAGCTATACAATAGAAACTAACTTCAGCGTTATTCCGCTTTGGGCTGTTGCTTTAATTGCTTTTACGGTTGCGTGGATTGGTCAGTTTTGGGGACACAGTGTTGAGGGTAAAAAACCTTCGTTCCTTAAAGACCTTCAGTTTTTAATGATTGGTCCTGCCTGGCTGATGAGTTTTATATATCAGAAGCTGGGGATTAAGTACTAATTGTTCAATCAAATTTCTAATTTCTAATCTCTAATTTCTAATGATGCCAACTCTAACAGCCGAACCCGAAGTAAAAACAACCTCTACCATGAAAAGTATTGTAAGCAAACAACGCGAGTTTTTTAACACGGGCGTTACTAAAAGCGAGAGTTTCCGCAGGGAACAACTGACTAAGCTGAAAGCAGCTTTCATCAAGTATGAGAAAGAGTTACTGGCGGCATTGAAAACTGACCTTAACAAATCAGAGATGGAAGCATATGCTACCGAGATTGGGATAAGCATTGCCGATATTGATTACAACCTTAAACGCCTGAGCAAATGGATGAAACCCGAGCGTGTTTCTACTCCGCTGTTCTTTCTTCCGGGCAGCAGTTGGTTGTATAAAGAGCCTTACGGGGTTTCGTTAATTATTGGTCCGTGGAACTACCCGTTTAAGAATACTGTTGGTCCGTTGATTGGCGCTATGAGTGCGGGTAACACCATGATTA
>CAMDBK010000168.1 GCA_945889235.1 Chitinophaga pinensis | reverse complement strand
TCATGTTGCATTCGTTACATAATTTCCCGACCATGAATGAGCAAGTTCGTGCGCAACCAAAGAAGTAAGTGAACGGTCACCCGCGATAATTGTTGGCGTTGCAAAAGTCAACCGCGGATTTTCCATTCCGCCAAACGGGAAGCTCGGTGGCAGCACAATAACATCGTATCGTCCCCACTGATATTTTCCATATAATTTTTCTGCGCTGATGAGCATATTTTCCATATCAGTAAACTCGTACGCAGATTTTTCAAGCATCACTGGTTCGGCATAAACACCCGTTCGTTCTCCGATTTTTTTAAATGCAATATCGCCAACCGACAGGGCTACTAAATAAGCAGGAACCGGCTGTGGCATAGAGAAATTATAAACACCGGTTTCATTTTTAGCAACCGGATTTTCAGCGCTCATCACAGCAAGAAGGTTTTTAGGAACTGAGACCTTTGCATTATAAGTAAAGCGTATGCCCGGACTATCCTGGCAAGGAAACCATGTGCGTGAAAGAATTGCCTGACCTTGTGTGAAAAGAAAAGGCTGTGATTTGCCTGCTGTTTGTTGTGCATTGAGCCACTGCAATGCTTCCGCGCCTTTGGTGGTGGAATAATAAATATTCACGTGTGAAGTATTCTTTTCAATAGTAACAGTCAGCGCTTGTCCGAAAATACTGTCTTTGGCGCTCAGTGAAAATTTTGTTTCTTTTTCATCTTCACCCAGCGTTATCTTTTGAATGTTGAGATTTCGGGTATCAAAAATGATTTCATCTGAATTATTATTCTGAATATCATAAACTGCTTTGCCTGAAAGCAATTGTTTTTCAAAATCAACATTGATGTCAAGAGCAAGATGTTTTACCACCGATTTATCAGGCTGGCTGTAGGAATGAAGGTCTTTCACGTAAGTTGTAGTATTAGTTTTTGTTTCAGGAGAATGGCATTGCAACAGCAAGCAAGCAGATGCAAGGAAGAATAATTTTTTCATAGGTCAATATTACGAATTCTGTTTACTTTTAAATTCCTGCAACTGTGAATAAACAAGTTTCCCGTTCAGCCACTCACCGTCTAAATTTGCGTTGTATTTTTTGTAAAAATTTATAGCCGGTTCGTTCCAATCCAAAACCTGCCATTCCAACCTTGGAACTTTCATTTCTTTTGCAAGCGCAATCATTCTTTCAAAAAGCATAGTTCCTATTCCTTTCCCGCGTTGAGTTTGGGTAACAATAAGGTCTTCCAAAAAAATGCAAACACCTTTCCATGTTGAGTATTTGATGTAATAAAGCGCAATACCAATTATTCCTTTTTCATTTTCAGCCACAAAAAAATGGAACACAGGATTTTCGCCAAAGCCGGTTTTTTCCATTTCTTCAATGGTAACTTCCACTTCCTGCGGGGCTTTTTCAAATTCCGCCAATTCCTTTATCAATAATAATACGGAAGGTAAATCCTCTTTTTGTCCTTTTCTTATTGTTAAAGTACTCATATAATTTATTTCGCACGAATGTATAAAATCAAAGGTTAAAGTTAAATCTACAACCTTGGCATTTATCAAAAAATAGTAGTTTTGGCAGAATTAAAGAAATGAATTACGCAGCAGCAAAATATTTTATTACTAAAAAACTCAACGAGGAGCTGGCTACAAACCTCTATTATCACGGGTTTCACCATACTATTGATGTATTGAATGCCTCGCTGATGATTGCAGAAATTGAAGAGGTAAGAGACGATGAACTTATGTTGCTCAAGACAGGTGCGCTTTACCACGATTGCGGTTTTTTAAAAACCTATAAAGACCATGAAGAAGCAGGTTGTGAAATTGCCCGGGAAACCTTGCCCGGCTTTGATTATACAACCGAGCAAATTGATATCGTTTGCGGATTGATTATGGCCACAAAAATACCGCAATCACCTAAAACTTCATTAGAACAAATTCTCTGTGATGCCGACCTTGATTACCTTGGCCGCGAAGATTTTGAGTTTATTGCCGCCTCGCTTTTTCGTGAAATGACAGAGAATAATCTTATTTCAAATGAGCAGGAATGGAATCGGTTGCAGGTAAAATTTCTGAACAATCATAAATACTTTACGTTTTTTTCAAAGCGTTTACGCGAGCAACCGAAACAAAACCATCTCTCTTCTATCCAAAAAATTGTTGATACTTATTAAACTATATGAAAGACTTAAAATTAAAAAATCTGATTATTGTTCCTACTGATTTTACTGATGTTGCCGACTGCGCAATCAGCCATGCTGCCAGCATTGCAAAAACTGGAAACGATACTATTACTTTAGTTCACATTGTTACTTCAGAAACAAAAGCAAAGCTGAAAAAGGAAGGAAAGACAATGGCTTCGCTTGAAAAACAAATGCAGGAACAATGCGATTTAATTTTAAAACAACACGGAGTAACAGCAAATTATGAATTACCTGAAGGAAATATTTTTACAACCATAGGCGAAACAGCAAAAAAAATTGGTGCACGGCTTATGGTAATGGGCACGCACGGAGTAGTTGGGCTTAATCAGAAAGTATTGGGAGCATGGGCAATTAAGGTAACTACTTCATCACCGGTTCCTGTTGTAATTGTTCAGCATAAAAAAATTGGAGCAAACGGCTACAAAAAAATTGTGTTACCAATTGACTCATCAAAAGAGGTAAAACAGGGAATTTTTTATGCCATACTAATGGCAAAGCAGTACAATGCTGAGGTAGTATTATTCGGTAAAAACGAATCGGATGAGTTTCTTGCTAATCAGGTAAAAAAGAACCTTTCATTTGCTAAATCTTTTCTCGTAAAAAACAGCGTAAAAAATTCAGAACAAATTTCAGGAAAAGGAAACCATGTGAAAGAATTACTGAAATTCTCGTCAAATGAGAATGCTGACCTAATTATTATAATGACTGAAAAAGAAATGGATGTTGTGGTTGAATTTATTATCGGTCCTGAGAACGAAAAAATCATCAACAACGAGGCTGAAATTCCTGTGCTTTGTGTTAATCCTGATTTATCTTATTTCAGGGGCGGAAGTATTCTGGAAGGAAGTATTTTGTTCCAGTAAGCCTCACCTGCCCTCTCCAAAGGATTGGGTTAAAGTTTTGGCTTTATCTCTACTTGTTTATAGCCTTCAATAATATCACCTACTTTAATATCGTTGAAGTTTTTGATATTCAGTCCGCACTCGTAGCCGGCTTTTACTTCTTTTACATCATCTTTAAAACGTTTGAGTGAGCCAAGTTCACCGGTATAAACCACAATACCATCACGGATTATACGCACACTTGTTTGTCTTGACACTTCGCCATCCAGCACCATACAACCTGCAACAGTTCCTACTTTAGAGATTTTAAAAACTTCGCGCACTTCAATATTTCCAACAATTTTTTCTTCAAATTCAGGAGCCAACATTCCTTCCATTGCCGCTTTCAGTTCATTGATAGCATCATAAATAATTGAATAAAGACGGATATCAATTTGTTCCTGTTCGGCCAGTTTACGGGCGTTTAAAGAAGGGCGAACCTGAAATCCAATAATAATTGCATTGGATGCAGAAGCAAGCAATACATCTGATTCAGTAACGGCACCAACCGCTTTCATAATAATATTGACCTGAATTTTATCAGTAGAAAGTTTAATTAATGAATCAGAAAGTGCTTCAACCGAACCATCAACGTCACCTTTTATAATAACATTCAGTTCTTTAAAATCACCAATTGCAATACGCCTTCCAATCTCATCCAGTGTAATGTGTTTATGTGTTCTGTAACCCTGTTCACGTTGCAGTTGCAAACGTTTGGTTGCAATATCTTTTGCTTCGCGCTCATCCTCCATTACGTTAAAACGATCACCCGCCTGCGGAGCTCCACTCAAACCCAACATACGCACCGGCATTGAAGGACCTGCTTCAGAAATAGAACCTCCGCGCTCATTGAAAAGAGCTTTCACTCTTCCGCTGTAACAACCTGCAAGAATAATATCACCTATGCGTAAAGTTCCTGCTTCAACCAGCATGGTTGAAACATAACCACGACCTTTATCCAACTCTGATTCAATAATTGTTCCTGAAGCTTTTCTTTTGGGATTGGCTTTCAGTTCCAGCATTTCTGCTTCCAACAAAACTTTTTCAAGTAGTGCATCAATATTTTTTCCCTGCTTGGCAGAAATATCTGCGCTTTGAAATTTTCCTCCCCATTCTTCCACCAGCAAATTCATGTTGGCAAGCTCACTTTTTATTCTTTCAGGATCAGCACCGGGCTTATCAACTTTATTGATTGCAAAAACCATTGGAACTCCTGCTGCCTGCGCGTGATTAATTGCTTCACGGGTTTGAGGCATCACATTATCATCCGCAGCAACTACAATAATTGCAATGTCGGTAACCTGCGCTCCGCGTGCACGCATGGCCGTAAAAGCTTCGTGACCGGGAGTATCAAGGAACGTAATTTTTTTGCCATTGTCAAGCAAAACGCTGTAAGCTCCAATGTGCTGTGTAATTCCTCCGGCCTCACCGGCAATTACGTTTGCTTTACGAATATAATCCAGCAAAGAAGTTTTACCATGGTCAACGTGTCCCATTACTGTAACAATGGGAGGACGATCCTGCATATCTTCCGGTTTATCTTCTTCTTCCTTGATTGCTTCCTGTACTTCAGCGCTTACAAATTCTACCTGGTGACCAAATTCTTCTGCAACAATATTCAGTGTTTCTGCATCCAAGCGTTGGTTAATAGAAACAAAAATTCCTAATGACATACAGGCTGAAATAATATCATTTACCTGAACATTCATCATTTTAGCAAGTTCATTTGCTGAAACGAATTCTGTAACTTTTATAGTTTTTTTCTCTTGCTGCTCCTGATCAAATGCTTCCTGCATTTTCTCGCTTACCGCTTCACGCTTGGATTTCCTGTGTTTCGAAGATTTTGATTTTCCTCCCGAACCACTTAAGCGGGCAAGTGTTTCCTTAATCTGCTTTTGAATTTCTTCGTCCGTAAGTTCAGCTTTTGGCTGAGGGCCGCGCGGACGGCTTTTATCCATTTTGTCTGTAGTTGCAGGTTCAACTTCTTTGCGAATGCGCTTGCGTTTTTTCTTACGGTTAAGTTCGCTTTCAACTGAAGAGGATGCAACAGGTTGTTTCTTTTTCTCTTTTTCTTTCTCAACGGGTAAATCCATTTTACCCAAAACAGTTGCGCCTTTTAGCTTAGTGTATTCTGTTTTGTGAAGATTTTCTTCGGGCTGAATTTCTTTTACTTCTTCTACTTCCGGTATTTCTACTTTAGCTTCAGAAGGAATTTCTTCAACTTTTTCTTCTTCTTCAACTTTGGCTTTCTTTGATTTTTTTCCGGGCTTGGTTTTCTGATTCAGCGCATCAAGGTCAAGCGTCCCTGTTTGTTTAACACCTAATTTTTCAGCTTTTGCCTTAATAACTTCTTCTTCCTTTTTCTTTACTACAGGAGCTTCCGGTGGAACATTTTTAATTATCAGTTCCTGCGGCTCTTCAATTTTTTTTGCAGGCTGAACAACAACTGGCGGTTCGGCAACAGCAACACCACTCGCCTCTTTTTTAAGGCGGTTTAATTCTTTCTCAGCTTGTTCTTTCAGCGATTTATCTGCCTGAAATTCTTTAACCAAAACATTGTATTGCTCCGCGTCAAGTTTCGCGTTGGGATTATTCTCAATTGCAAAACCTTTTGCCTTAAGGAATTCAAAAATAGTATCCTTACTCTGATTGAGTTCTGATGCTACTTTGGCTAATCGCTTTATTGGAGCCTGGACTTCTGACATATCTAACCGCTAATGTATTTATTTTTCTTTTATTCTAATGAAACACTTCGTCCCGATAGTTATCTGGAACGTTCAGTGTTACAAAATATTTATTTATTCAAATTCTGATTTCAAAATATTGATAACATCTTTTACTGTTTCTTCTTCAAGGTCGGTACGTTTTACCAAATCTTCAAATCCAATATCAATAACAGATTTTGCAGTATCGCAACCGATAGCTTTCAGTTCATCAATAATCCACCCTTCAATTTCATCTGAAAATTCATCTAAGTCAACATCTTCAACATCTACATCGGTATCGCGGTAAACATCAATTTCATAGCCTGTAATTTTACCGGCAAGTTTAATGTTGTGTCCGCCTTTTCCTATGGCCAGAGAAACCTGGTCGGGTTTCAAAAACACATCAGCTCTTTTCTTTTCTTCGTCAATAGAAATGCTGGTGATTTTTGCAGGACTTAACGCACGTTGAATAAAAAGTTGTGTGTTTGTAGTGTAATTAATTACATCAATATTTTCATTCTTTAATTCGCGAACAATGCCGTGAATACGTGAGCCTTTCATACCTACACATGCGCCAACCGGGTCAATTCGATCATCATAAGATTCTACAGCAACCTTAGCTCTTTCTCCGGGAACGCGGTCAATTTTTTTAATGGTAATTAATCCATCAAATACTTCTGGAACTTCCTGTTCAAATAATCTTTCAAGAAATTTAGGAGATGTTCTGGAAAGAATGATTGCCGGCTTGTTATTTTTCATTTCCACGCTTTCAATTACCGCTCTTACAGAATCTCCTTTCTTGAAAAAATCAGAAGGAATTTGCTCTGTTTTCGGCAATACCATTTCATTTCCTTCGTCATCAAGAACCAATGTTTCTTTTTTCCAAACCTGATAAACTTCACCAGTTACAATTTCGCTTTCACGGTCTTTATATTTTTTGAAAATACCTTCGTTTTCCAAATCATCAATTCTGCCTTTCAAATTCTGGCGAAGTGCCAAAACTGCTCTGCGCCCAAAGTCTGCGAGAATTACAGGCTCTGTAACATCTTCACCAATCTGAAAATCTGAATCAATTTTTATTGCTTCAGAATATGGTATTTCAAGATTTTCCAAATCCAAATCATCATCTGCAACAATTTTGCGATTGCGCCAGATTTCAAGGTCGCCTTTATCAACGTTTACAGTGATG
>CAMDBK010000167.1 GCA_945889235.1 Chitinophaga pinensis | reverse complement strand
ATTCTGGTGGCTATACTTTATCATATCGGTTTTATGCAGCGCGTAGTTTCTGTCATTGCTAAAGCCATGAATTTTATAATGCGCGTTAGCGGTGCCGAGGCGCTGAGCAATGTAGCCAGTGCATTTGTGGGGCAGGTAGAAGCGCAGGTTATGATACGCCCTTATCTTTCGGGAATGACCAAAAGCGAGTTGCTGGCTTCCATGAGCGGAAGCCTTGCCTGCATTGCCGGTGGTATTTTAATTGTGTATGCCAACATGGGCGCTAAGGCCGAATACCTGATTGCCGCCAGTTTGATGGCAGCACCCGGTGCCTTGGTTATCTCCAAAATTGTGTTCCCCGAAACCGAAGAATCGCAAACCATGGGCAACGTTAAGCTGGAAGTAAAAAGCGAATACAGCAATCTGATTGATGCCATCAGTCACGGTGCTGCCGAGGGTTTTAAAATCTCCATGAATGTGATTGCCATGCTCATTGGTTTTATTGCACTCATTGCACTTATCAACTGGTCGCTCGGCCACCTTTGGGACGGACTTACACTGGATTATATTTTCGGGAAACTGTTTTTCCCTTTTGCATGGAGCATGGGCATTCCGATGGAAGATGTAAACAATGCTGCAACATTATTAGGACAAAAACTTACCGTGAATGAGTTTGTAGCCTTCAAAAATTTAACAAGCAATACCGTTCCCATTGTCAGCGATAAAGGATTGCTTATTATCAGCATTGCTATTTGCGGCTTTGCCAACTTCAGCAGCGTTGGTATGCAGATTGGCGGTATTGGTGCGTTAGCGCCCGAGCGCAGGGCCGACCTTGCCAAATTAGGCATGAGAGCCTTGTTCTGTGGAACGTTGGCTTCGTACTTGTCTGCTACTATTGCGGGGATAATTAGTTGAGGTGAATGTAATGTACTGGATTAGTAGTACATAAAATTTTCAACCTTTTATAAGTGTAATAAAGCCCTTTTGAATCTCGGGCTTCTCCCCTGCTTTTATATCAATTGTAAGAATATAAAAATAAGTTCCGGCTTGTAATTCTATGCCGTCATTGGTTAAACCGTTCCAGCGGACTTCTTGTCCCCGGGTTTCAAAAACCAGTTGACCCCAGCGGTTAAAAACTGTGAAAACAAATCCTCCGTCACCGGCATTGCGGATATAAAAACTGTCGTTATAACCATCGTCATTGGGTGTAAGAACGTTGGGAATTGTTAAAAGCTGATAAATATTGAAACTTTCACTTGCAGTATCGAGGCAGCCGTATTGGTCGGCTACCATCAATGTTACGGTAAAGGTATCTTCTGAAAGGTAGATAGAGGCTGGGTTTTGAAGCGTTGAAAAATCTCCGTTATCCAAATCCCAGTTCCAGGTTACAACGCCTCCTGAAGATAAATCGATAAAAACAGTTTGATCACCAAGTAAGCCGGGAACTACAGAAAAATCAGCAACCACATCACCTCCTACATGAATGAGCACCGTATCTTTTTGGGTAATGTTACATCCGGGATTTGAAACGGTAACAATATATTGGTTGTCACCAAAATCAGGGAGCACAGAAATAGTTGCACCTGCTGAACCATTTGACCATGAATAATTAGTTCCGCCCGAAGCAGAAAGTAAAATTGTATCAGGCAAGCAGATTAGTGTATCTGTTCCAGCATAGGCAGTGGGAACAGGCGTTACCGTTACCACAAAGTCCTGAGAAGTTGCACTGCATCCGAAAAAATTTGTAGCAGTTACATTATATGTTCCTGCATTATTTGCTGTAATTGAAGTAGTGGTTTCACCGTTTGGCGACCATACTAAATCCAAACCAAAACCAAAGGAGACAGAAAGATTTACATGTTGTCCTTCGCAAAAATCGGTTGGCCCGCTTGCATTTACATTGAGAAAAGGAGCGGGAAGAAATATGGCAGGAAAGAAACCTGTATCAGTGCAACCTGCAAAATTGGTAACTACAACACTGTAGCTTCCAGATTGAGTAATGGTAGTTGTAGATCCTGTTTCTCCTGTTGACCATTCAATATCACCAAAAAGATTTAATGTAAAAAGTGTAACTGTATCTCCCATGCAATAAGGCGGTAACTGGTCGGAGAGAATGGTGGCATTAGGCGCAGGGAGGACATTTATAAATGTAGGTGATGAACCGTCAACACAGCCCGAAGTGTCGGTAACAAACACTCTGTAAAGTCCTGATTGCGTAATCCAGATGCTTTGTGTTGTTTCACCATTAGACCATTCATACAATGCGCCCTGGTTTGCTGTTAATGTTATGCTGTCGTTAGAACAAAATGTTGTGGGTCCGCTTGCTGTAATGCTTGCACTTACATCACAACCACCTGCATACGCAATAGTTTGATGTACGAATAAAATCACACTAAAAACAAAAGAAACACAATTAAAAACATTCTTCATGTAAAATTATTTGTGGACAAAGTAAATGAATATGCAATAGAACAAACATGATAAATGCCTTATTTTCAATAAATAATTAGTTATTTTTAAATTTCAAAAAATTGTATTATTGGCGTTTGTCGAAAAATATTTGTATTTCATATCTATTAAAACATATATTTGTCGTTCCCAAAATATATTTATTCTCAAACTAAAGCCTTAAGCTTATGAAGAATTTTACAAAGAAAATTTTTACTCTTCTGCTATTTGCAGTAATTTACTCAAATCTATCAGCACAGGATAATATGGGTATTGGTACACTAGTTCCAAACCCATCTTCAATTCTTGACCTTTCTGCTGATGACAAGGGTTTTCTTGCCCCTAGGGTAACTGCTGTTCAGCGTGATGCAATTGCTAATCCCGCAGACGGACTATTAATTTACAATACTGATGATAAAACCTTCTGGTATTTTGATGGAGGAATCAATCAATGGGTTCAGGCTATCGGACCAATGGGTCCTACCGGGCCTGCCGGTATATCTGGTTCACAGGGACCGCAAGGATTAACTGGATTGACAGGTGTACAAGGCCCTGCTGGTCCTTCAGGACAAGATGGTGCTACCGGACCATCAGGAGTAGATGGTGTACAGGGACCTCAAGGTTTAACAGGTGCTATCGGGCCACAAGGATTAACAGGATTAACTGGTGCTACCGGCCCTTCAGGGCAAGATGGTGCACAGGGACCGCAAGGTTTAACCGGTGCTACTGGCCCACAGGGATTAACAGGATTGACGGGCGCTACTGGACCACAGGGATTAACCGGTGCTACAGGCGCACAGGGAACGCAAGGTTTAACAGGAGCTACCGGACCACAGGGATTAACAGGATTGACCGGTGCTACAGGCCCAATTGGTCCATCAGGGCAGGATGGAGCACAAGGACCGCAAGGTTTAACAGGTGCTACCGGACCACAAGGATTAACTGGATTGACCGGTGCTACAGGCCCAATTGGTCCATCAGGACAGGATGGTGCTCAAGGACCGCAAGGTTTAACAGGTGCTACAGGCCCTCAAGGATTAACTGGAGCACAAGGCCCACAAGGATTAACTGGATTGACAGGCGCACAAGGACCACAAGGGAATACTGGTCCTCAGGGATTAACTGGTGCTACTGGCCCCACAGGTTTTCTTGCTAATGGCACTGCACCCGGAAACACAACTTATTGGGATGGTTCACAATGGGTTTTAAACAGCAATAATATTTACAACAATGGCGGAAGCATTGGTGTTGGAACTGGAGGTGTGCCAAATTCAACAGCAAAACTGGAAGTTTCTTCTACCTCTCAGGGTGTATTGATTTCAAGAATGACAACTGCACAACGTAATGCAATTGTTTCTCCGGCAAACAGTTTAATGGTATTTAACACCACAACTAACTGCCTTGAAATTTACATTGCGGGAAACTGGATTAGCATAACCTGCGGATGTACAAACGTAACCGCACCGGGTTCTATTTCCGGATTAACCTCTGTTTGCAGCGGGCAAAGCGGAGTTACCTACTCTATTTCTTCTGTTCCCAATGCTGATTCATATACCTGGTCAGTTCCTTCAGGAACCTCAATAGTTTCAGGTCAGGGCACTACTTCAATTACAGTTAATTTTGGAAGTGTTTCAGGAAGTATAAGTGTAGTGGCTGTAAATTCATGCAGTACAAGTTCAGCAAGTAATCTTTCAGTTACGGTTGCTGGTGGTGGTGGAAGCGGTTCACAAACGTTCAGTTATTCAGGAGGTGCTCAATCATTTACAGTTCCGGCATGTGTAACAAGTATTACAGTAGACGCAAGAGGTGCCGGAGGAAACATAGGAGTTGGTACATGGGCTAACTACGGAAATAATAATCCCGGAATTGGCGCGAGAGTTCAAACAATTTTATCGGTAACACCGGGGCAGGTATTATATGTGTATGTGGGCGGACAACCGGCACCGGGTGCAACAGGAGGATATAATGGTGGAGGAAACGGAGGAACAGGTTACGGTGGCGGAAACGATGGTGGCGGTGGCGGTGGCGCATCTGATGTACGTTCTTCTGGAAACACATTGGTTGACAGATTAGTTGTTGCAGGTGGAGGTGGAGGAGCAGGAGCAGATTGCACAACCGGAGGAAACCACGGTGGTAATGGTGGTGATCCTAATGGATACATAGGTTCAACTTGCGAAGCAGGAATACTTGGCGGTGACGGTGGTACACAAGGTGGAGGTGGTGCAGGCGGTGTTGATAATCTGTATTTCTACTGGCCGGCAGGTAGTCCCGGAGTGTTTGGTGCAGGAGGAACTGCAGGAACTACAACCATTGGTGGCGGTGGCGGTGGCGGATACTATGGTGGTGGTGGCGGTTGTTTCAGCGGTGGCGGTGGCGGAAGCAGCTATGTAACACCTGTTGGAAGTTCAGGCACATCTTATACTGCCGGATATAATTCAGGCAACGGACAAATTATTATTAACTGGTAATATTTATTTATATGAAAAAGCTATTTATTTCACTTTGTATTTTATTCGTTTCTGTAATTACGGCATCAGCTCAAGCCACAAAAGAAGATGTTGTTGTGGTTTCTTATGAACAAATGACTGCTTCAAAAGCAGCAATAGTTGGCAGACTGACTTACGGAAAATCATCAGGGTTTGACGAAAAAGAAAATGGTTTTATTGTAAGGCCGGCAGATGCTACAAAAGAAACGCTTGACAACCTTGTGAAAGAAATAAAATTCAAGTCTCCTGATTGTACTGTTAAAGTAATCAGCGTTGGTAAAAAAGCAACAAGCCCGACTGCAACAGAAGGAACAAAGAATTAAAAAACCTTCTGTTTGTTTAATAAAAGCCCATCTGCGTGAGGTAGATGGGCTTTTTCATTCCTATCAATTCAGGAAACAAAAATATTCTCTGAAATTTCAGGAATAATTCCATTTTGTTTTGCAATGGAATATAACTCCTTAACTGCCCTCTCCCCTACTTCACCAAGGTTTAGCGAATAACTATTTACATAAAGATTAATGTGACTTTGAATAACACTCGCTTTCATTTCCTGCGAATGACAACGAACATATTCTTTGCTTGCTTCAGGATTTGCAAACGCATATTCAATGCTTTTACGAATCAGGTTTTCAACTTTAAGTTTTAGTTCTGAAGGAAGATTCATTCGGATGGCTATTCCACCAAGCGGAATTGGTAATCCTGTTTTTGTTTCCCAGAATTCACCAAGGTCAATTATTTTCTTCAAGCCTTTACTTTCATAGGTAAATCGGTTTTCATGGATGATAACACCGGCATCAACTTTACCTGATAACACAGCGTTTTCAATTTCCGAGAAAACAAGTTCTGTTTTATTCTTTGCTTCTGGAAATGCAATACTCAAAAGGAAATTTGCTGTGGTGTATTTTCCGGGGATAGCAATTTGCAGATTTAAGATGTGAGATGTGAGATGTGAGATGTTATTCTTCGCAATTAAAATAGGTCCGCAGTTTTTACCTAACGCACTGCCTGAACGAAGTAACTGATAATTTTCAGTCATGTAGGCAAAGGCATGGTAACTTAGTTTAGTAATATCCAGTTCTGCATTAAATGCTTTGTTATTCAGAGTTTCTACATCTTCCATCTGAACATCAAACTCCAGACCTTCTGTGTCAATCCGCTTGTTTACAAGGGCATCAAAAATAAAAGTATCGTTGGGACAAGGTGAGAAACCAAGAGACAATTTCATTGTAAATTTTTAATTGCTAATTGACAATTGAATTTCACATTAAACATCAACAATTTAAAATCAAAAATGATTTAATTATCGGTATAAACCCTTCCCTTCCTCCAGGTATCAACTGCACGAAACCATGTGCTTTTATAAATAGTGGAACGGTTCAACACATAATCGTTTTCAGAAAAAGGATTGCTTAATCTTGAAAATGAATACGAGAGCGACATGATGTTATTTTCTTCTCCATATACCCATGTTTCGGTTTCGGAACTTTTATACAACACATTTGGCGGACCAAAAATCATGTAAATCAAACCACGGTCGGTTTTCCAGCCTTGCATGTAGGAAGTAAAAAGTATATTACTTTGCTGAGCACGTGAATAATATTTCTGAATCAGTTCACGGCCTTTATCATTCGTCTCTGCAGCATCAATCCAGAATTTTTCAACTCCTGCTTTCATATTCGTGCTGTTTTCAATATCACCGTATTCCTGTTTGGTAGTAATGTAACGCAAAGGCTCAAGCATTGCGCGGGCAGTGGTTACTTCAGGGAAATTTTCTCCGAACTTAAACAAAGTAAATCCTTCATAATTGCTGCTGTCTACCTGAATATGATAAATTCCTTCACTGCGAAGTTTTAATGATTTTCCTGCCTCAATTGTAAAAAGACTGTCTGCTGTATAATCAAACGGACTGGGATTAATGATGGCAAAAGGTGGCGCTGCCAACGGATAGTTCAAGCGGTAATAGCGCACATAAAATCTTTTTATATTTTTATTTTCATGAAAAAGCGCATAATCATCTTCATCTAAAAACTGATTAAACAAGGGATATTCAGCTCCGTT
>CAMDBK010000166.1 GCA_945889235.1 Chitinophaga pinensis | reverse complement strand
TTATACAATTTAAAACTAAAAGCCGGAAAACATAAAATCACTTTTAATTTTCTGGGCTATGGTACAATAGTAAAACAAATAGAACTTAAAGCAGGTCAGGAAGAAGTATTCAACACTGCCCTTACGGTTGATTCAAAACAATTAGATCTTGTTGTGGTAACCGGAAGCCAGTACGAAAAAAAGGTATCTGAAGAAGTAGTAACCATTGATGTGGTAAGACCCTACCTTATTCAAAACACAAATGCTACCACACTTGAAGGAGCTGTAGATAAAATTCCGGGAGTAAATATTATTGACGGACAGGTATCTATCCGCGGAGGTAGCGGATATGCATACGGCACAGGCAGTCGCGTTCAGCTTTTAGTAGATGAGATTCCAATGCTTACAGGTGATTTTGGTGAAATACGATGGAACTTTGTACCGATTGAAAATACAGAACAGGTAGAGGTAATAAAAGGTGCTGCTTCATCACTTTACGGAACCGGTGCTATGAACGGAGTAATAAATGTTCGCACAGGATGGGCAAAAGAAAAACCCCAAACTACATTAACAGTTTATCAGGGAATTTATTCCGGTCCACGCAGAGAACTTTTGCGCTGGTGGGATAAATTTTCAAACCCTTTTATGACCGGTGTCTTCTTTTCGCACCGTCAGAAGTTTGATAATCTACATGTAGTTATCGGAGCTAATCTTCATTCACTAAAAAGTTATGTGCTGCATGGCGATGACCAACTAGCAAGACTAAATCTGAAAACTAAAATTGATAATAAAAAAGTAAAAGGGCTTTCTTACGGGCTTAATTTTAACACAATGTTTCAGCAGTTTGGCAGAGTTTTTCTTTGGGAAAATGCAAATGAAGGTGCCTACAAACCTTTTAGCGGAACCAGCTCAAATGATTACTACTCTTTCATTACTATTGACCCTCATCTTACATACCTGAAAGAAAACGGAACAAGACATAGCTTCCGCGGTAGATATTACAATGTGTCAAGGTGGGCAGACAGGAAAAAAAAGGAAGGCTCAACCAATTCGTATTACCTTACCTATCAATATCAAAAACATTTCAATCATAATTTCACACTTACAGCAGGTGTTATTTATACTTACACACATAGCTTTAGTAATGTATATAAAGAATTTATTAAAACCCAGTTAGGTGCAGGGTACTTTCAGGTAGAGAAAAAGGTAAAAGACAGATTAACAATTCTAGCAGGGGTGCGCTATGAAATTCAGGGGTTATATCAGCGATCAGATTCTATTCTAATAGAAAAAACCACTCCTTTATTCAGAGCAGGCTTAAATTATTCCGTTGCTAAAGGAACATTTTTAAGGGCATCTTTCGGGCAGGGATATCGCATACCCAGCATTGCAGAACGATATATTCAGGCACAAATTATTCCCGGTATAATGATATTTAAAAATCCTGATCTACAGCCGGAAAGCGGCTGGACTGCAGAGTTAGGATTAAAGCAAGCAATTAGAATAAATAAGTGGCATGCCTATGCCGATTTAGCTCTTTTCTGGCAGGAATATAAAAACATGATTGAGTATCTTTTTGTAGTTCAGGATGGAGGATTTGGGTTCAAGAGCAAAAATATTACAAGAGCAAGAATTGCAGGTGCAGAAATCAGCCTTACAGGTGATGGGAAATTAGGTCCAATTCCGGTTAGAATTCTGGCAGGTTATGTATTCAATTATCCTGCTGACCTTGGCTTAGATACCACACAAAAGAAATTAAATGTTTACTTGCAAAATTTTTTCCAAAGTATGGGAAATGTAGATTCACTAAATGCCAAAAACAGTATTCTGAAATATCGCTCGCGTAATGTTTTGCGGGGAGATATTGAATTTGATCTTGGCAAATTTACCATTGGCTATTCCGTTACCTATAATAGTTTTATAGACAGAATTGATGGTGTTTTTCAATTTGCTATACCCGGAGTTGAGGAATATAGAAAATTGAATAATAAGGGTGTGGTTACAATGGATGCCAGATTAATTTACCATATTTCAGAAAAGTCCACAGTTAATTTACTCGTTAAAAATTTTACTAACGAAGAATACTCGTTACGCCCCGGAAAGATGGAAGCTCCACGATTATTTACGCTGCAATACAAACTGAATTTCTAATTTCAGTTACAGGTTTGAAAATAGCCTGATGTGAAAATACGTAAGGTTTATTGCGTAAAGCAATGTGCTTGTATTGACAAGAACAAAAGCAATTTTATTAAGCGAAATTGATTTCAATTGTTCTGTTCCTTTCTGCAAAAAATACATTATGGAAAGCAACGCTGGGAAAATGAAAATCAGTTTCATGTTTGCAAAATCACGGATGTTGTAAGCGTACTTTATTACGAAAACGAGATAGATAATAAACGCTGCTGAATGAACAAGATTTGCAATGCTCAGTTCCATTACTGACTTGTTTATTGCATTAAAAAATCCAAATAAAAACAGCACCAGTAAAGGGATTTGAATTAAATAATTCGCGCGCGAAAAATTGATTACAGCCTTATCATCTGAACTCCATGATGGTGGTGAGCGCTCAAAAAAAGCATTTGAAAATTGACCGTAAAGCTGCGTGAAGAATGAAGTACGATGAAGCGGATAATCGTCTGATAAATTATTTGTATTGTATGGTTGCTCCATCAAACTCTTTAAACGAAAACTGAAAAAAGAATCCCAAACCGAAGTAACTCCTTTTCTGAAACCCTGCGCAGAATCAGGTGTAAAGAAACCAGGAGGTGAAGCCACAGGCAGATTAGTGATGAAAGGATTTCCGAGCTTAGTGTACTTGTTGTAATAGCCACCTAAAAAAGCTATTGCAGGAATTAACAGTAAAAGAAAAATTGTTTTTAGTGAAAAACCTGAAAAAGAAATACGTTTTGCCACGAACAAAAAGAGCAGCACCGCAAACAAAATAAAAAACAGAACCAGTCCGTTACCTTTTAGTATTCCCGCAAGAAACACGGTCAGAAGCACTACAGCAAACAGCAGATTGTTTTTGCTTTCAATCCATTTCAGCAGCAGAAAAATAAAAAGCATTCCCAGCGCAATAACCGGAATATCATTGGTAGCCTGTATTCCAATGGCAATCAGTTTAGGATTCAAACCCCAGAATAAAGCAAGACTTAAATTCCACTTAAACTGAAGTGATGACTTAAACTGAAAAAAGAAAATGAGTAACAGACAACAAAAACCAACAATAAAGTTCAGTCCCTGAAAAACTGTTCTCAGTTCTGATTCTGAACTTGCGCCAACTGTTTGTGCAATTGATTTTACAATTCCGTAATAAAACGGGGGCTGAAAACATTCCCAGCAATCTTCATATTGGGGATAAACTCCTGTTTGAATCCACAGGCTGATTGGCTTGATGTGGTCATCATTTGCCGTGGTATTAATTGCTGTAAGAATTATACGCGGAACCAGACAAACAAGAAATGCAATGAATATGATGGTCCGTTGTTTCACCTTGTTTTTTTAGTGCTTCTCTCCTACTCCATCGCTTATTTCAAACTCATAAAAACTGAGGGGATAACCGATTTGGGCAGTGTAAATCTCGTTCAGTTTTTCTTTAAACAAATTCATCTCTGATTTTTTTACCAGCGCAATTCCGCAACCTCCAAAGCCCGCGCCCGTCATACGTGCGCCAATGCAGCCGCTGATAGTAATTGCAGTTTCTGCAATAGTATCCAACTCTATACCTGTTACCTCATAAAGATTTTTTAAGCTTTGGTGTGAGGCATTCATCAACAAACCAAACTGCAACAAATCACCTTTCTTTAAACACCCACCCGCAAGTTGCACTCGCTGATTTTCTTCAAATACATGTAACGCTCTTTTCTGAGCGGTTGCATCTTCAATAAAATTCAGAATATCTTCTTTTGTTGCTTCGCCCAAACTCTTTATCGTTTTATGTTTTTGAATAAATTTCAAAGCAGTTTCACATTCACTTTTCCGTTCATTAAATTTTGAACCGGCAAGTTCTCTGCGTTTATTGGTGTTGATAATGATAAACCCATAATCACCTGTGTTTACAGGAACAAACTCATGTTCCAGTGTTTCGCAGTTAAGTATAACAGCGTGTTCTTTTTTACCTGTTGCCACAGAAAACTGATCCATGATACCACACTTCACACCAATAAAATCATTCTCCACTTCTTTACAAAGCAAAGCAGTTTTTATGCGGTCAATGTTTTCAATTCCCGCTTCATTTTGTAGAATATAAGCTACCAATACTTCAAGTGCAGCAGAAGATGAAAGCCCTGCCCCGGAAGGCAAATCAGCAGAAAACTCAATTTCCAAAGCAGGGATTATCAATCCTGCACCCTGTAAATATTTCACAACTCCTTTTACATAATTCCCCCAGCCCGCCTGCGTTTCGTGTTCAATCGGTTGTGACAAATCTATTTCAACAATATGAGAGAACTGAGCAGATGAACAAACAATCTTGTTATCGTTTCTGCTTTTTACGTTTGCATGAATACCTAATGAAATTGCAGCAGGCATTACAAATCCGCCATTGTAATCTAAGTGTTCACCTATTAGACAAACACGACCGGGACAGAAATATTTTCTTGTTTTCATGTACTTTATTTCGTCATGCTGAACTTGTTTCAGCATCTATAAACGAGACCCTGAAACTAGTTCAGGGTGACGTATCTACTCAATTAACTTCCTCAATTGCTCCGCACAATCCTCAACCGATACTGTATTTGCTGCCGCCCACGCTCCCATCTCTGATGAAGCATACCACTTGATTTTATTTTCTTCGCGCAGGGGCGGATAAAACTCAATGTGAAAATGAAAATACTCTTTTGCACTCCCGTATTCAGGACTGTTTACAGGTGTTTGATGCACACACATCATATACGGAAACGACTTGTTAAAAAGTTTATCAAACGCGGTTGTTACTATTTTCAGTGCTTCAGCCAGGTCTGATTTTTCCTGCTCATTCATTTCTGCCAGACTTCCCTTTGCAGTTTTTGTAACAATAAATACCCCGTACGGATAATCACTGAAATACGGAATGTAGGCTGCAAAACTTTCATTCTCAAAAACCATTCGTTTTCCTTCCCGCTTTTCTGCTGCATTCATTTCGGTAAAAAAGCAGGAACCTTTTTCCAGAAAATACTTTCTGCAATTCTCTATTTCTGTTTTCAGTTTCAGCGGTACAAAAGGATATGCATATAATTGCCCGTGCGGATGATGCATGGTTACACCTACTTCCTCGCCTTTGTTTTCAAAAGGGAAAATGAATTTCAGTTTTTCATCTTTTGCCAATTCTGTGGTGCGCTGCGCCCAAACATCTACTACTTTTTTTATGCGCGCAACAGGTAACTCAGCCAATGAACTCTTATGGTCTGATGTGTAAAGAATCACTTCACATTTTCCGTGAGAAGGTGCTGCATTATAAAACTCAGAACCCGAAGTTGCTTCTTCGGGTTCGGTTGAAAGTGTTGGAAAATCATTGTTGTAAACCAGCACTTCATATTCGTCAGGAACTTTGCCTGAGCCCGGACAAAAGGGACAAAAATCTTTGGGCAGGTGCGGACGGTTCTGCCTGTTGGCAGCAACCATGGTATAAGTTCCCAGTAAAGGATTAAAGCGTAACTCCGGCATTAATTATGTCCGCCAAAAACTCTTTTCAAAATTTCGCTGATGCGTGCTGCCGGGTCTTTACGGATTTTAGTTTCTTCTTCCGCAACTAATTTGAATAAGCCTTCCAGCGCTTTATCGGTAACGTATTTATCAAGGTCAGGATTTACTTTTTGAACAAATGGAACTTTGTTATACTTTGTAATAATGGGGTTCCAGTATTTGGTGAGCTCCACTTTTTGTATTGCCCGCTTTACAATAGGACTGAATTTTGCACTCAGTTCTGCCGCTGTTTTGTTCTGTAAATAAGTTGTAGCAGCTTTATCACCGCCATTCAAAATTCCCAGTCCGTCTTGGATGGTCATGCTGGTGATTGCATTCACAAAAACAGGTTTTGCTTCTTTGGCAGCCTCTTCAGCAGCACGGTTCAAGGTCATCACAAATTTATCAACCTGTGGTTTCAGTCCAAGGTTTTCAACGGTTGTCTTTACCTGATTGGCTTCCGGAGGAAAAGGAATTTTTATTAAATCATTTTTGTAGAAGCCATCTAAAACAGAGGCTTTGGCTGTTGAATTATTGGTTCCCACATTCAGCGCTTCTTTCAGGCCTTTAATAATATCATCGTTTGAAAGTGCGTTGCTGCCGCCTCCGGCTACGGTGTTCACCGTGTTTTCAACTTGATTTTGAATGTTTTTAAGGTTCCAGGTCTGGGCGCATGATTGCAGTGAAATTGCTGTGAAGGTGATGAAGATGAATGAATACTTTTGCATGGTTATAGTTTTTTTGATTTGAGTAATTTGTTTTTTCTGGTATCAAAGAGAACGCTTCGCTTAGTTTATTTGCTGTGCCAAACTACAACAATTTTGCCAAAATATTTTTTTGTTCTCGCAAAGGCGCAAAGAGTCTGTTTAAATTTCACTCTGATTTTATTTTATAGCCACTAATTTCACCAATTTTCACGAATTTATTAGTTTTAATTCGTGTAATTAGTGGCAAGATATTTTTTTAATCAGCCTCTTGGCGAACTTTGCGTCTTTGCGAGATTCTAATATTACAAAAAGATTATCTTCGCAACCTCAAAAAACAAAAAACATGAACTATAAATTACTTGTTTTACCGTTACTGCTGCTTGTTTCATTGCATTCTTCGGCACAGAAATCAAAAGGTAAAAAGAATAAGAAAGGCGAAGTGGTTCTTACAAACAGATTAGACAGCATAAGTTATTCGTTGGGGATGAACATAGGACAAAATCTAAAAAACGAAGGCTTGGATTCATTGAATTCAATTTTGCTGGCTAAAGCGCTTGATGCTTATCTGCGTGGTGATTCACTATTATTAAAACCAATGGATGCAGGGCAGGTGGTAAACACATGTTT
>CAMDBK010000165.1 GCA_945889235.1 Chitinophaga pinensis | reverse complement strand
GCACAACAACTTACAGAAGTAACTTTTTTCCTTCAGAACGGGGAACAGTTTTACCCGGCTTCTTCTCCATGGGTTAATGGTGCTACTATTTATTGCTCGCCAGAAATGAGGTCAACTGCAGTAGAAGAAACTCCTGTAAAAACTTCAGCTATTGTATTTCCAAATCCTGCTTCTTCAACCGTATATTTTAATATAGAAAATGCAACGAAAGGAAAATACACGCTGAACGTTTATGATGTAATGGGACAAACAGTTATTTATTCGCAGCAGTTGAATATGGCCGGCAGCGGAAGACTTACCTTTCCATGGAATGTTGAACATCTGACAACAGGTTGTTATTTTTTCTCTATTCAGTCTGAAACTGTTTCAACAAACGGCAAACTAATGGTAGTTCACTGATGAATACTATTAATTTAATCTAAAGTTTCTTGTCAGCGAAACAAGATAAACCCCAACCGTAAAAACTAGCAGCGCACCAAACTGATGCAGTGAACCTAAGAAAACAGGATTAAGGTGAAGGTTTAAAATAGTGATGATACCCAGCACCACCTGAAATAAAACAATAAGCATCATCAGCTGAATGGCTTTGTGTAACACTGTACTCAGTTTATTTCTGAGTGAATAAATCCAGAGTATAACTACCATCACCGAAAGCAGATAAGCAATGCTACGGTGAATGAATTGCAGGGTGACAATATTCTCGAAAAGATTAATCCATACGGGATTTTGTATTCCCATATTGGGCGGAATAAAACTATCACCCATCATGGGAAACGTGTTATAAATAAAACCTGCTTTTGTTCCGGCCACAAATGCACCATAAATAAGTTGCAGAATAACGGTGAGCAAAATGATAACTGAAAAATTGCGGACAAAACGCTCCCCTCGCCTTATTTCAAGGAGAGGGGTCGGGGGTGAGGTCAGCGACAGCGCGAGCCACAAGGTATAACCATAGGTAATAAAAGCTGTAACAAGGTGCAAACCCAACCGGTAATGAGCTACAAAAGGGTTATCCACCAATCCGCTCTTTACCATATACCATCCTATAAAGCCCTGCAAACCGCCCAACAAAAACACTGCAAATAATTTCAGAATAAATTTGCTTTCTAATTTCCCCTTCACAATAAACCATGCAAACGGAATTATAAAAACGAAACCGATTGCTCTGCCAACAAGCCGGTGAAAATATTCCCACCAATAAATATTTTTAAAATCAGTTAACTCAAAATGCGAATTTATTTTCTGAAACTGTGGTGAAAGTTTGTATTCGTCAAACTCTTTTAACCATTGTGTTTCATTCAGCGGAGGAATAGTTCCGGTAACTAATTTCCATTGCGTGATGGAAAGTCCTGAACCTGTCATGCGGGTGATACCGCCAATAACAACCATAGCTGCAATTAAAAAGCAGCCACACAAAAGCCAGATGATGATGGGTTTATTATTGTTTGAGTTCATTGTTATGGAACACAGATTTTTTTCACCCTGAGCGTAGTCGAAGGGCTTTATTATAAGATGCTTCTACTACGCTCAGGTGACAAGACTACCTACTGCAACTACGCCACCACCACCTTCCTCACCACCACCTCATCACCCGCGCGGACTTTAAATAGGTAAAACCTTTTTGAAAAACCGCTTACATCAATTGTCAATTTCTCATTATCAATTATCCATTGATTTACCACCTGCCCGGTAAAAGAACAGACACACAGATGCTGGAGTTTACTCCCTCACCGCCTTCACCCCCGGCAAATCAATCCCTTCCATGTATTCAAGCAGTGCCCCACCGCCTGTGGAGACATAGCTGACCTTATCAGCAAGGTGAAACTGGTTTACGGCAGCCACCGAATCACCTCCACCAACTAATGAGTAAGCGCCTTTAGCTGTTGCATCCGCCACTGCCAAGGCAATTGCTTTGGTTCCACTTTCAAAACTCTTCATTTCAAAAACACCCATGGGTCCGTTCCACAAAATGGTTTTTGAGTTTTCAATTACTGCGGCATATTCTTTCTCGGCTTCGGGTCCAATGTCTAAACCCATGTAGCCATCGGGAATTTCGCTGGTAAGACAAGTTACTTTATTGGCGGCATTGTCAAACTTATCACCACAAATAGAATCGCTGGGAATATAAATGTTAACGCCTTTTTCTTTGGCGGTTTTCAGAATGTCTAAAGCGGTTTGCAGGCGGTCGTCTTCGACAAGCGAAGAACCAACCTTGCCTCTAAGCGCCTTGGCAAAGGTGTAACTCATTCCGCCACCTATAATAATATTGTCAACCTTGTCCATCAGGTTTGTTATAATGGATATTTTACCCGAAACTTTTGCTCCGCCCATAATGGCAGTGAAGGGGCGTTCAGCATTTTTTAAAACTTTGTCAATGCTGTCTAACTCACCACGCATTACATAGCCAAACATTTTTTCTTCGGGAAAGAAATGAGCAACAATAGTGGTACTTGCATGGGCGCGGTGTGCCGTTCCGAAGGCATCATTAATATACACATCACCCAGCGAAGCCAGTTGTTTGGCAAAGTCTTCCGCACCTGCTTCTTCCTGTTTATGGAAGCGCAGATTTTCTAATAAAAGAACTTCACCTGCTTTTAAAGAAGCGGAAGCAGCGGTTGCTTTTTCGCCTATACAATCTGCGGCAAACTTTACATCTGAAGAAAGCAGTTTGCTCAAATGCGCAACAATATGTTTCAATGAATATTTGTTGGCAGGTCCGTCTTTCGGGCGGCCCAAATGCGACATAAGAATAACTGAACCGCCACCTGCCAGCACTTTTTTAATTGTTGGTATGGCTGCGCGGATACGGGTATCGTCTGTAATAATATGCTCGGCATTCAGCGGAACATTGAAGTCAACGCGTATCAGTGCTTTCTTTCCGCTGAAGTTATAGGTGTCAATATTTTTCATAAAGATGAATTGCAGCGCAAAAGTAAAAGAAAAAGTAAGCCTCACCCAACCCTCTCCAAAGGAGAGGGCTTTGCTACCACACTTGCTATCCAATCGCTCAGCACTCTGCTCCCCTCTCCCTCGGAGAGGGGCCGGGGGTGAGGCTTCTACTGCACCGCCTTCAGCTTTCTTCCAATAATAATACTGAGAAGTGTTGCCGCAATAGCTAAGTAACCGGCATAAGAATAATTGAGCATGCGCCCTGCGGCATCGGTGGTAACAATCAGCCCTCCAATCATAGCTGCACCTGCTGAAGAAAATTGTTGAACCGCTGAATTAATACTCATAAAACTTCCGCGGTGTTGGGGCTCCACAGCGCTTGTAATCATGGTCATGCCCGGAACCATGCGCCCCGAAACAGTTACAAAAAAGAAAACCGAAACAACCAGCACAATCCACAACGCAGTTTCCTGCACATTGGTAACAATGAACAACGGAATAACAGAAAGTAAGGCAAGAATGGTAAACAATTTTGCTTTACCGTATTTGTCCGAAAGTCTGCCAACCCATGGATTAGTAAAAAACGTAGCGCCACCGCCCAGCAGGTAAACATATGTGAGTTCCTTTTCCGTAATGCCCATGTTGCTTACCATATACGGGCTAATAAAAGGTATAACCACAAACTGCCCCATCACCATCAGAAACATAAACAGTAATGCTTTTAATAAATTGGGAGTACGTCCGATATTGAGTAAAAAATCAAAGATGCGTTCATCCACTGCGCCCTTGCCAATATGAGCGCGTAGGGCAGGAATGTAAAAATAAATTCCTGCTGCAATCACCACCCCTGCTGCACCCAACGCATGAAAAGGCAAATGCCAGTCTGCCAACGATGCCAGAAACAAACCCAACGGAACGCCTATTGCAGCTGCAAAAGAGAACGAAGCCATTACTACTCCCATTGCCGCAGCCCTGCGCTCAAACGGAAAAGCATCGGCAATGATGGAGTACACCAATGCATTCATTACTCCGCCAAAAGCTCCGGTAAAAATCCGCGCAACCAGTAAAAATTCATACGAGTTTGCAAAACCGCACGAAAAAGTTCCTGCCGTAAAACACAGGTACGAAAAGAGCAAAACTTTTTTGCGATCGAACCTGTCTGCAACAAATGCAAACAGAAAACCAACTACACCTGCGCTAAATGTATACGATGAAACCATCAATGCAAACTGCTGCGGATTAATTTCCAGCAACCGCATCAGTTGTGGACCAAGCGGCATGACAATCATAAAGTCAACAATGTGTGTAAACTGTATGGCTGCAAGAAGGAAGAGAAGAATTTTTTCTTTGCTCATAAATTAAGGGCGGCAAAGCTAAATGTATTTTGTTGAAATGATTTTACGTTTTGCAAACAAATACATCGTTACTTTTGTTTTCTATAACGTCATGCTGAACTTGTTTCAGCATCTTAAAATAAAGACCCTGAAACAAGTTCAGGGTGACGCCCCGAATACCTAATGAAAAAACTACTCCTCTTTGCATTCATAACTTATAACTTATCACTTATAACTTCTTCCACCCACGCACAAAGCTTTGGAGGAGGTTTAATAGCAGGTGCCACCTTTAGTCAGTTGCTCGGCACAGATATTTATGGTTTTCAGAAAGCAGGCTTTGTTGGCGGAGTATATGCCAATCGGAAAATCAAAGAGAAATCAAGCGTACAGATTGAAATGGTTTTTGTACAAAAGGGACTCAGGAAAGTTTACAAAGACTCTATCAGTGGGGGAACTACCTTTGTCAACCGTAATCTTAATTACATAGAAGTTCCGTTAGTATTTAAATCAAAACTAAAAGGACGTTTCGACTTTGAACTTGGATTATCGGGTGCAGTATTGATAAGCACAAAATTCAGAAACGAAAATGGCGAAGGAGAGATGTATGATTTCAATCAACAACCCTTTAACCGCTTTGAGTTTGGCTGCTTAGGCGGTTTTAACTTCCGCATCTCCGATAGTTTTGACCTTAACCTGCGTTATCTGAATTCCGTTCTCCGCGTTCGCAAACACCAGGCAGGACAAACACAAATGTATGGAGGTCTGCGATTAAACAATGGTGAATATAATTCGGTGTTGCAAGTGAGTTTGCGCTACAAGTTCAATAAAAATAAAGAAGAGAACAAATCCGAATGAGTAAACATAAAATAGTTGTAGCCGTTACTGGTGCCAGCGGAGCAATTTATGCCAAAGTGCTGTTTGATAAACTGCAACAACTGCACGAACAAATAGAAGATGTTGGAGTAGTAATGAGCGACAACGCACGCGAAGTGTGGAAGTTTGAATTAGGCAATACGGATTATGAGAAGCTGCCTTTCAAAATTTACAACAAGAATGATTTTTTTTCACCTTTTGCTTCCGGCTCGGCAAAATATAACACCATGATAGTTTGTCCCTGCAGCATGGGAACACTTGCAAGAATTGCCTCAGGAATTTCCAATGATTTAACCACCCGCGCAGCCGATGTTATTTTAAAAGAACGCAGAAAATTAATTCTTGTTCCGCGTGATACACCTTATAGTTTGATTCACATCAACAACATGAAAACAATTACCGAATCGGGTGGAATTATTTGTCCTGCTTCACCATCGTTTTATAGTCAGCCAAAAAACTTTGAAGAACTTGCTGCAACAGTTGTTGACCGTGTTCTGGATTTGGCGGGTTTGGAAATAAAAAGTTTTCGCTGGAAAGAAAATTCATAATTTTAGTGCATGAAGTATCTTTGGTTTTTTATACTCTTATTATTTGCTTCCTGCGCTGCTCCTATTCTTGACCAACCAACCATCATTACCACTTTTCAGGAACACGGACTTGATTGCTCGTGGGACCCAACTGGCTCCGACCGCATACTATATTCCAAAAAAGGAACGGATACTTACTACGATATTTACATGTCAAAATCAGATGGAACGGAAGACACTTGTTTAACCTGCAACCATCCTGCTTTGCCTAATAAACACATTGCAAATGTTTCTTGGAGGTACGATGGTAAATGGATGATTTTTGTTGTAGAAAAAGAAACGCATCCCGGAAGTTCAACGGATGCACTTCCAGGCTTTGGCGCTTACTGTGATATATGGATAAGCAGAGTTGACAGCAATGCAATTTTCAAAATTGTTGATATCCCGAATGATTATGACCACGGTGTTATATGTCCGCGTTTTTCACCTGACGGAACTAAAATTTCATGGACCGACAGAGTGGAAGCTCCCAATGTTTTAGATGGAAAAAAACTTGCCGGTTATTGGGTAATTAAAACTGCTGATTTTGCTTTTGATTCAACAGGAGTTCCTGTCGTGAGCAATTTTCAGATTGTGCCCACAGGAGTTCCATCGTTTTATGAGTGTTATGGTTTCTCACCCGACAACCAGCGACTGATTTATTGCAGCAGTGTTAACCAGCCTTCATTCTGGGACCAGCATATTTACACCATTAATATTGACGGAACCAATATTCAAAAACTTACGGATAAAGATTACAATGAACACGGTCATTACCGCCCTGACGGAAACAAAATTGTGTGGATGAGTAATACCGGAAGCAAAGCAGGCGGTACCGACTGGTGGATGATGAACACCGATGGCAGCGATAAAAAACGTCTGAGCTATATGAATGAACCCGAAAACGCACAATACGCGGGACATGCGGTATGGGCCGGACTTGGCTCATTTGACCCAAATAATCAAAACCGCTTTATCAGCGGAATGCAATTAGACCTTGTATCGCAGGAAGGGAAGATTGTAATTGTGGAAATACTTCCCTGAAAATTAGCTGAGAAAAATTAGCTATCCTTTTTTTATTTTTTCTTCAATTGCAGTGGTGGAGTATCCGGGCACAAAATCAATGGTGCGGACTTCACCATTGTACGTTTTAAGAATATCGTAGCCCACAATTTCTTCGGGTTTGTAGTCGCTGCCTTTTACAAGGATACCGGGCTTTACCAATGAAATCAGGCTGTAAGGTGTGTCTTCGTCAAACAAAACTACCGCATCAATAAACTGAAGTGAAGCAAGAATATGAGCGCGGGAATTTTCATCCTGTAT
>CAMDBK010000164.1 GCA_945889235.1 Chitinophaga pinensis | reverse complement strand
TGTCTTTTGTAGTCAGATGCAGAAACAATTTATTGTTCGGGTCTTCTTTCATCAGTCTTAACGTTGTTGAAGGATGTGGCAGTTTTAATTTATACGGTTTATCTTCAAACTCATCCCACACAAAAGTTTCATATTGTTTCCACCAAAGTTCAAACGCTGTGGGTGCTATCATTTGCGCTTCATTTCTATAATTCCAGTTTTTTAAAACATCCAGCACTAATTTTTCCACTGAATCATTTTTCAGTTCATTTTTCATAACATAGTCCAGCATCTGCGGAAGATTTTCCGCAGCCAGCAAATTATAATGATCGGTTTGCAGCGCTTTCATGCTGTCAGCAGAAATTTTATTCATCCTTGTGAGTTCATTATTAATTCTGCGGTTGCGGTAGTGTTCAAAAACTCCTAAATAGTAATACGGATAAGTCTCATCCACACCATGCTGATTAGCTGAACTAACAAATCCGCGCTCAGGATTTTTTACATGCGGATTTTGTTTTTGTGGAATAATGGCTTGCCATTCATTTTCTTTTACACTTCCATCCATAATAAATTTTCCCTGCTCTTTCCATCGTGCCGGAAACCTTCCCTGCTGCCAGATGGCAATATCGTTTTGTGCATCGGCAAAAACAAAATTTTGTCCGGGACATTGATAAAATGTCAACGCAGTTTCATAATCAGAATAATTTTTTGCTCGGTTGAGTAAATAAAAAGTTGTTAGCTCATTGGAAGGGGAGTGGGCAGTCCACTTGAGCGCAAGATTTTGTTGTTTAGTTCCGCTTTCATTGAAATTACCCTCATAAACAACAGGTCCAAGATGTGTGTAAAAAACAGTATCGAAATATGTTTTTCCTCCGCGCACTTTTATTTCTTCAATGCGCGCAGTGGTGTTCAGCCATTTTTTGTTAAACAAATATTGCTTTTTTGAATCATCTTTAAAAGTGATTTCATACCAGTCACGTACATCAACAGATGCGTTGGTTACACCCCACGCCACGGAATCATTAAAGCCAATAATCACGTTAGGTGAACCCGGCAGCGAAACCCCGTAAACATTAACACCCGGAGCATTTAACTGCACTTCATACCAGATGGAAGGCAGGCTTAATTTCAAATGCGGGTCGTTGCAAAGAATAGGTTTTCCGGTTGTTGTTTTTGTTCCTGAAACCGCCCAGTTATTGCTGCCTACAAAATCTTCGGGCTGTTCAATTGGCGCATAAGCAGTTTGTTTTCCACTGGTAAAAACTTTGCCTGTATCAACATGAACTGAAACAGAATCAAATTTAGTTCCGCGCGGAACAATCGGGTCGGTGCCCGGAAAAAAATCAGGAAACAGTAAATCAAATTTTTCTTTTCCGATCAAGTTAATCATGTTGGTATTTTCAAAATCACGTTCATTGGCAGTAAGCATTTTTGCCATAAACTTTAGCAATATCGCGCTTTTCAGAGGTGTCCATGGTTCGGGCTTGTAATCCAGTAATTTGTATTCAAGCGGCAACGTTTTTTCTGTCAGCGAATTGATGTAGGCATTTACACCTTCTGAATAAGCCTCCATAATTTGTTTGGCAAGCGTATCGGTTTCAAAAACCTGTACAGCATTTTCAGCAGAAAATAACATTCCTATTCTGCGTTGTTCGCGGTCATACGAAATTGCTTTTGCTCCTATTATTTCCGAAATTCTTCCTGCTGCCGCATGTGTCTGAAACTCCATTTGCCACAGGCGATTACTTGCTGTTACATAACCCTGCAAATAATAAAGGTCGTGCAGATTTTGAGCAAAAACGTGAGGCACTAACCGTTCATCATAAATTATTTTTGAAGTGGTATGAACATTTAATTTCAACTCTGAAGAAATTTCAGGTTCCGGTTTTTCTGCATTTTGCCAGAAGCCGTTTACGGGGTCAATAAATTTTCCGACTGGAGGGAGCACAGCAATTTTCGTATTCAGGGCGAACACAAGAAGAAATGAAACCGCAAGTGAAATAAAAAACTTCAGGTATTTCATTTGAATACGTTAAGCAGTTTTCTTTTCAATGTAAGCCCCAAGTTTTTGAATCGCCTCTAGTGCTTCGGGCAAATACGAACCGAAAGCCTGCCAAACATGCACCATTTTTTCCCAGTAATCAACTTGTATATCTACTCCGGCTGTTTTTGCTTTTTCTGCAAATCGTCTTGTATCATCTAATAAAATTTCTGATGTGCTTACCTGTATATAAACAGGTGGAAGGCCGGTTAAATCAGCATACAGCGGAGAAACCCAGGGATGTAAGTGCTGTTCTTTAGTAGCATAATACATTGCAAAACTTTTCACTGACGCTAAATCTATCATGGGATCTTCTGCTGCTAATGTAAGGGCAGTTTCTCCTGTTATAGCCAAATCCAGCCAGGGTGATAGACAAACTCCGGCAGAAGGTCGTGGCGCATTTTCATCCCGAATTCTTATAAGTAAAGCAGCAGTTAATCCGCCACCGGCAGAATCGCCTGCAATTACAATTTTAGAATTGTCAAATCCCTGCTGCAAAAGCCAGTTATAAGCTTTAAATGCATCATCAATAGCGCAGGGAAAAGGATTTTCGGGAGCAAGGCGATACTCAATTCCAAAAACTTTTGTTTTGGAGGCAACAGCAATTCGTGACATTAAAGCACGATGCGTATTAATGGAACCCATTGCATAACCACCGCCATGCAGATACAATACCACACCTGAGTTTTGAAGGTTTGCGGGAATAAGCCATTCAGCGGGAATACCGTCACAGTTTATTTTTTCTGCTTTAACACCATCGGGCATTTTAGCCATGCCCGTCATTTTCTCCATCCCTTTTCTGTATTGCTCAACAGGCATACCGGGGTTAAAAAACATACGTTTTGTTGACTTAATAAAATTCCGGATAAATGCATTTTGAAAACTTGCCATTTTATGTTTAAATCTTTCTTTATGAAATACGAAACCTCTTTAGTCGTTTGTCGTTTAAATTGTAAATTAACACAAAAAATCGGCTGAAATATCACGGAAAATAAAATCGGTCTAATTCTTGTTTAGATGCGAACCCTCTGATAAAATAAAACAAGATTTGTTATAAAAATGATGATAAAATATACTCCGACAGAATTTTTAAAGAAACCGATTTTAGTTCTGGTTCTTTTTCTTTCTATTGTTTCTTTCTCTTTCCTCAGTTCCTTTGCACAACCCGTTCCCGCTGAGGATGAGAATATCCCTTTTCTGGTAACTTTTGGTAATGCCGGATTAAAAAGCTGGGGAGATGATGATTTTTGTCAGATTTATTTTCTTTCTGTTCCCATGACTCAAAAAACACCTATTTATATAAGAGTGTATGATCCTGATTGCGGTGGACAGTTTGATGAAATGTATGGTTCCGATGATACCAAAACAAAATTTTCAATTTATGGCGGAATTGGAGCGTGGAGTGATAAAGATGCTCAAAAGACTGACCCGATAGGTAATTTTAAAAGCGGAACAATACTTGACTCAAAAACATTTGGCGTTGATGCCAAGTATGATAATAACTGGTACACCTTTGGACCTTTTAATCCTTCTGATGGCGAAAAGATGAATGATTTCGGGGTTTATTATTTCAAAATTATCACTCAGGGAATACAAGGCGATGACGGAAATTTATACAGATATTATTTTAGCTCAAGTGCAGATGAGAATAAAAGAATTGAAGGAAGCAATGCCTTTACTTATGAGTACACCTTCCGTATGCCCGATAAACCGGGCTCAGTTTGCCATTTGTATCCTTATATGACAGAAAATGTTATTTCTATTCAGCAATATAACTTTGACTGGGATGCTGACGGGCAGATGAGAATTGTTTCGTATGAAAAGAAAGGAGAACTGGCAACTCTTTCTAACGAAAACGATTGGAAAAACAGTAAACATCTTATAGCAAAAACAGAACAAAAGTCATCACTTGATTTTCAGTTTGTAAAATCAAAAACAGATGCCAAACCCAACAATAATATCTGTTTTTATATGACTAATCAGTTTGGTGAATTTCTTCAGTTTAATGCAATTCCTATTGGCGGAGTTCCGAAATATAAGTATGACGGTCTCATCAACCAGATGCAGCAAAGCGAGAAGTTTAACAACATTAAGAAAAGCAATTCTAAGTGATAGATAAGAGGTGTAAACATCTCCTAAAACAGAGAAGCAGATTTTTATTTGCTTCTCTTTGTTTTATTTTTACTGGTGTTCTGGCTTACCCTGATTCGGAGAGTTATAAGGCAAAATACTTTACTACAGAAAAAGGTCTTGCTCAGGATTATGTTCAAAATATAATTCAGGACGACAGAGGTTTTTTATGGCTTGGTACCAACAAAGGCCTTTCACGTTTTGACGGAATGCAGTTTGCCAATTTTTTTCCAAAAGACACCGCTGCAAATAATTATGATATTTCATCAAGCTTTAAAGACTCAAGAGGTATTGTTTGGTTCGGACTTAATGATGGTAATATCTTAAAGTATGAAGGAAGAACACCGGAATTATTTCACCATGACAAACCGCTGAAAAGCAGCATTAATGGCATAAGCGAAAGCGGAGGAGCAATTTGGTTTGCATCACAATCAAACGGTATTCTTAGAATTGATTCTACAGGAAAAACAAATCTCTTTGCTGATAATTTCAAGGATTTATTAGTCTTTTCAATTTTAGCGGATGATGATAATCTATTGGTTGGAACAAATGAAGGGCTTTTGACTTTCAGCTATGACAAAAAATCAGGGGCTTTAAAACAAAATGGCCCTTTGAATGAAATTCCTTTGACAAAAATTCTTATACTTTATAAAAGCAATAAAAAGATTTTTGTTGGAACTGAAGACGAAGGATTAATTGTACTTGAAAAAAATAAAAAACAATATAGCTTAGTCAAGCATTTTACTACCGATGACGGGTTGGCTTCGAATGATATACAAGCAGTATTAATTGACGCTAAGAAAAATCTCTGGATAGCAAGTTTTGGAAAAGGAATTTCAAAAGTTAATTTCAATGACAATACCTGGAAAGAATTTGAAGTAAAAATTTATAACACTTCAAACGGCTTAAAAAATGATTTCATCAAAGACATTATTCAGGACCACGAACGTAATATATGGGTTGCAACCTATGGTAGCGGTATTGCCATGGTCAACGAAAATATTTCAACCAGGTATTTTTCTGATTTGAATCTACAAAGTGTAAACATTCAAACCTTAATCAAAGACAAAAAAGGAAATTTTTGGGTTGGTACAGATAAAGGTGTAAGCAAAATCAGTTCTAACGGAAATCAGTATAATGTGGTGAACTACACAACAGCTCAAGGCTTTCCGAGTGACCTTGTTAATGCTTTGTATGAAGATATTGAAGGCAATATCTGGATAGGAACTTCAAACTCAGGATTGTTTCAATACAGTCCTGCAAAAGGAACAGCACGCAGCATACAGTTACATGATGATCCATTATTCCGGTTTGTAAACTCAATCAGCGGAGATAAATTGGGTTTTGTATGGGTGAGTACCAAGGGAGGGGCATATCGCTTTGGAACAAATGGCTTCCGGTTAGATTATTATACAACACTTCAGGGATTGCTTCACAACAACGTGAATAAAATTTTTGCCGATTCAAAAAACAGGATTTGGATGGCCGCTCAAAACAATAGGATTTCCTATTATAAAGACAGCCGTTTTCTTTACCTTGAAGGAGGGATGGCGGCAGAAATTACCACTGTAAACTGTATGACAGAAGATGATGATAAAAATATTTGGTTCGGTACAGATGGAAGAGGCATTTATATGTACAACAAAAAAGACTGTGAACATTACACAACAGAAAATGGGCTTTACTCTGATTTTTGTTACGATATTATTTCAGACAATTATGGCAATATATGGATAGGGCATCGTGGCGGTATAAGTATATTTTCTAAAAAGACAAAAACCTTCAAACACATTGTTGAAGCAGGATTGAATGACAATATTAACACCAATGCAGTTTACAAGGACAGAGATGGTATTCTTTGGTTCGGAACTATAAACGGGGCGGTGAAATATGATCCCTCACTACATGTTTCATCTGTTTTTGAAAATAAAGTAAGTATAACCGGACTAAGGTTATTAAACGAGCCTGTTGATATGGAAAATGGTATTACATTTCCGTATAAAAAATACAGCGCTCGTTTTGAATTTGTAGCTGTATCATTTTCACATCCTGAAAAAATACAGTATAAATATAAATTAGAAGGTTATGATGTACAATGGTCTGAGCCTGGTAACCAACCCTGGGTAAACTACCAGAGATTAGAAGAAGGCAGTTATAAGTTTATGGTACTGGCAAGTAATTCAGACGGGATATGGAGTACAAATCCGGAGGTGTTTGAATTTACAATTGCAAAACCTTTCTGGAAAGCCTGGTGGTTTATAATTCCTTGTTTTTTTAGCTTTATTTTTTCAGTTTATTTCATTATCCGTTACCGTACTTATAAACTCATAAACGATAAACAACAATTGGAAAAGCTTGTAACAGAAAGAACAGTTGAAGTTGTAGCTCAGAAAGAAGAGATTGAAAAAAACAGAGATGAAATTCAGAAGAACGTAAAAAATATTACTGACAGTATTACATACGCTAAAAGAATACAGCGCGCAATTTTTCCTGCCGATTCAGATATTAAAAAACTGCTGCCCGAATCGTTTGTGTTCTTTCGCTCAAAAGGAATTGTAAGCGGTGACTTTTACTGGGTTGAGAAAAAAGATAATAAAGTATTGTTTGCTGCTGTTGATTGCACCGGGCACGGAGTTCCGGGGGCATTTATGTCATTAGTAGCAAACAATTTGCTTAATCAGGCGATTACCGAACACGGATACACCAAACCATCTGTTATTCTTGATGAAGTTAACCATGGGCTTTCACATACACTTCACCAGACGTATGAGGAATCTACTGTTAAAGATGGCATGGACATTGCCTTGTGCGCAGTTGATTTTGATAATTTATCACTTGAATATGCAGGAGCTTATAACTCACTTTTTATTATCAGAG
>CAMDBK010000163.1 GCA_945889235.1 Chitinophaga pinensis | reverse complement strand
TGGGACGAAGTAGAAGCCTATTATGGCGAAGAAGAAACAGAAAGCAAACGCCAGAATGCCCGCCTGTGGGGCGTAGTATATGTAAGCGAAGGACCGGCAGCCCTGCTTAGCGGCCTGGTAAAAAACGCAGCCGGCAATGCGCTGGAAGGCGCTACCGTAACCGTAGCCCAAACCGGAGCCAGCGCTACCACCAACAACGAGGGGCGCTATACCGTAAGCACCACCGTTATTGGCACAGTAACTCTGGAAGCCGAATACCCCGGCTTTAACAAAGTAAACACCGAACTGGAAATAGCCAAACACGATGATGAAGTAGAAATTAATGTAGCGGATTTAGTAATTAGCTGATGGCTTTTAGCTAACAGCCAATAGCTAAAAAACCAACAGCGTAAGCCGAAAAGCTGAACAAAGAGTAGGCAAAACAAAAAACCGATAACCATGCCAAACAAAGATTATGTAAACCCCTACAGCGCATTAGCCCAATACCATAAAGACGGGCTTGACTACATTATTACCAACTGGGACAACACCAAAACAGCAGAAGACCTTGTAAACTTTGTTTACGATTACCTTGTCACTGTTTATACCGAGCTGGGCAGCGCAGTTTCATTTGAACTGATATTTAAAGGTATAATAGCCAACACCATAAACGGCTACCTTAATTACGGTGAGGGCATAAACCCCGAACTGAGGGGCGAGCCCGTTCAGTACCTCAACCTCTATTTTGAAAGATTAGAAGACAGCATAAACACCGCAGCCACCACCAAAAGCCCGCAAAGCAATAACCAGTTTGCGCTTACCTTTGGCAAAGCAAGTAATGAGTACTGGAAAACACAGGTTGATAACTCAGCCACCTCAAACTGGACTACCTACCTTACCGGCAATGTAGCCACAGATTTAAATGATATACCGTATTGGGTTAGTGCAGCCATGTTTGGCTCACGTTATTGTTTTGACCCCATAAATTCTAACTCAGGCGAAGCGGTAGGTTCCATTACAATTACTACTTTAGCAGGCAGTTTAGTGGTAAGCGCGGGTAAAGTGTTATTGAAATGGGTGCCGAAAAAGAATGATACTCTACTTAAGGATTTTCAAAAATTTAAATCACAGGGACCTATTACAGTTGGTGATCCTAAACAATTAGGAATGGATGATACAACCGCTAAATCCTGGTGTACCTTCGGTTCGTACATTGGTGCAAATCCAGATAACTTTTTATTCTTTCAAGATGATTTAAGAGGTGAGGAGCTTATACCTTTAAAATAATATCTATTAAAAGAGGTTATTTCATACTTTTATTTTGATACTAATATTCTCAGAAGAATTTGATGCATCTACTAATATAGTTTTATCTTGGCTACTATATTATGATGTAAAATCAGAAAGAGTTAACAGAATTTCTGCATCAAATGAAGTGTATTCTTTTTACTATAATAATAGTAAGAGGTCTTCCAATTTGAATTTCAGAAAAAAGACAAACAATTATACGATTGATGATATAAAAACTGTTTGGTATAGAAGAAGACCTGATCTAATCAATAATATAAGCATAAATAAGAATAAACGTCTGGAAAAAGATATTGTAGAAAATATTACAAATGAATGCTATGCTATTTATATTTCTTATGCTGGAAAGTTTGATAACATCCCTAGTTTAGGTAATCCACGTTTAGAAAACATTAGTAAGACATATCAGTTAAATCATGCAATAAAGCATAAATTACCTATACCCCCCACCATAATTACAAACAATAAAAATAATCTTCTTGCATTCAAAAAAAGATATAAAAAAATTATAATTAAACCTATACAAAATCTTCCTCACCACTTTATACAAGGTAAAGTATACGCCCCATATACTACCATATTGTCAAAAAAAACAATAACTCACTTAAACAATAATTTTCATCCATGTCTTGCTCAGAAATACATTGACAAAGACTTTGAGGTTCGGAGCTTTTATTTAGATGGGAAGTTCTTTAGCATGGCAATTTTTTCTCAATCTGATAAGCAAACACAATTTGATTTTAGAAATTACAATGAAACGCACCCAAGTAGAAGAGTACCGTATAAATTACCTGAATATGTAGAAAAAAAGTTGAAATCATTTATGGTAGATTTGGGATTAAATTCAGGTTCAATAGATATTATAGTTAATAAAAAAGGAAGGCATATTTTTTTAGAAGTAAATCCATGTGGTCAATTTGGCATGGTTTCTTATCCATGTAATTATTATTTAGAACATGAAATAGCAAAATACCTCATAAAAAATCATGAAAAAAAATAATATACTAAAAAAAGAGTTAAAAGAGATACTTGATGAACTACCTGTTTATTATAAGACCATGGAGGAAAGACCTGAAGCAAAAATCCAACATACTGAGTTTAATAGTTTAAGAGAGGGATATTTTAATGTACCTAATCATTATTATAAACCTATCTCAAAAATATTTATGATAGAAAAAAATGAAAAAAACTCATAATTATTTTTTACTTTTTTCTAACTGTATTCCAGTCAAAGGTGCTCAAAGAAGTATTATTTGCGATTTACAATTAAATCGCTACCGTTTTATACCGACTCTATTGTACGATATATTACAATTAACCAGAAATAAAAAGGTTACTGAAATAAAAAAAATATACAACAATCAATATAATAAAGGCATTGATGAATTCTTCAAATTATTAATTGACGAAGAATGGGGATTCTCCACAAACACACCGGAGCATTTACCTGAATTAGATTTAAAATGGGAAACATCAAGTGAAATCACTAATTTTATAATTGATATAAATAAAGATTCTGATTTCAATTACAAAGAAATTATTTCTCAATTAAATGAATTAAGATGTGAAGCATTGCAGGTTCGCAGTTATGAAATTATTAACACTGAAATTATCATAAAAATAGCTGAATTAACTTCAGGTAGCACGATGCATAATATTGAATTTATTTTAAAATATTATTCTGAATTAACTAATGATTTTTTTGAAAAAATTATTAGAAAGAATAAAAGAATAAGAAATATTTATTTGCATACTGCAATAGAGGAAAAAAAAGAGGCTCTTCCGAATAATTTAGGTAACATATATTATTCTATACAAAAAATAGAATCTGAAAGTCATTGTGGGATTATACACTCAGGATTTTTTAGTAGTAATATAGAGTTATTTACAGAATCTCAACATTATAATAACTGTCTAAACAAAAAACTGTCTATTGACATAAATGGAGATATAAAAATTTGTCCGAGCTTAAAAAAATCATACGGTAATATAAACGATACACCGTTAAAAAGCTTAATAAATAACGATGAAATAAAAAAAATGTGGGGTATAGATAAAAGTCAGATAGATGTTTGTAAAGATTGTGAATTCCGATACATTTGTACTGATTGCCGTGCATTTTTAACCGATGAGAATATTCTTTCAAAACCAATAAAATGTAATTATGACCCCTACACCGCTCAATGGAAAAATTAAATATTTTGAGCCATAAAATAATGTTTTTACTAATAAAGTATAATATTTATCGCAAGTAAACCAATTATAAAAATCAAACAAATGAGAATATTTCTGTTTATATTATCGCTATCAACCTTTATTTCATGCAGCTCACATAATGAGAAATCTGAAACTAATAAAGAAAAAACTGAATTTCTTCCAAAGGAATGTATATACCCTAATGATAAAATTGGGAATGGAAAAACCTTTGTTTACAGCAAGGTTGGAGCAAAGGATGAAACTGTGTTTCAGGATTTAAAGCTTATTACCGAGTCGGGTGTTCAATATCGTATAGAGAAATTGTACACATCCTCTTCAAATTATGATTCTTCAAAATATAATATTGAAAATAAATTGCTTGAATCTTTTACTTTTATTTTATCAGACATATCAGACAATAAGTATCTTTCACATCCTCCTAAATTTAAGAATTTTCATACTCAGAATTATTTTCCAGTTAGAGGAGAACTAAAAGAAAACACGTATACTGAAAATGGAAAAATTTTTTCACGGAAAACTTCCGTAATTTATACAAAAGGCGATAGCAGTCTTACTTCCCATGATACAGAAGAGTATTTAAAAGACACTGTTTTTACTTGGCAAGGAAAACAATTGGATTGCATTGTTTCAACAAGGAAAAGAATAAGTGAATTTTCAACCAAAACAAACCCGCTTGCACTGTATACAATAGAAGATATCGGTGTTTATTATTCAGCAAAAGGAGTTGGAGTAGTACGTTACACAAATAAAAGAAACAATGTCTTTGGAATTATGGATCTTGTAGAAATTAAGGACACCCCATAGCGTGATAATCCCGCTGGTCAGGATTTACAATCCTGACCTAAAAGCTTGGGATTTATAATCCCACAACATAAACAAAAGCCCCCGCCTAAGGCTCGGGGCTTTTTTATTTTAATAAACAACTATATTTGCCCATCTTCAAAAAAATAACAATGAAAAAACTCTTTTACTTCTTCTTACTTGCTGTCATAATTTCTTCGTGCAGCGGAAACAAACCCAATGAAAACGCAAACAAGGCAGTGCAAGACAGTGTGCAAACTTATTTGGACAGTTACAACAGCAAATACAAAGAAGTAAGCATTATAGCCAATGAAGCCGAGTGGGCATCCAACACCCACATTGTGGAAGGCGACAGCACCAATGCCAAAGCCACTAACAAAGCAAATGAAGAGTACGCCAAATTTACAGGCAGCAAAATGAATATTGAAACAGCAACCGCTTTTCTTACCCAAAAAGATAAGCTTACCGAACTGCAGGTAAAACAACTGAAAGCCATACTTTACAAAGCAGCAAATAACCCAGAAACACTGGAAGATGTGGTGAAAGAGCGCATAAAAGCCACCACTGCCCAAACCGAAAAACTCTTTGGCTTTGATTTTAAGCTCAGCGGAAAATCAGTTTCAACCAACGATATTGACGGAATACTTGCCACAGAACAAGACCCTGCTAAACGCCTGAAAGCATGGGAAAGCAGCAAAGAAGTGGGCAAAGGATTAAAAGAAGGATTAGTGCATTTGCGTGACCTGCGCAACAAAACAGTACAAGGTCTTGGTTACAAAGATTTCTTTGAATACCAGGTCTCTGATTATGGAATGACCACGCAGGAAATGATTGACATGCTTCAGAAATTCAACAAAGAATTATATCCTCTCTTCCGCGAATTGCATACATGGACGCGTTATGAGTTGGCGAAAAAATACAAGGCAAAAGAAGTTCCTGATTTAATTCCCGCACACTGGCTGCCCAACCGCTGGGGACAAGACTGGAGCGCGTTAGTAGAAGTAGAAGGAATCAACCTTGACAGCGCTCTGAAAACAAAAGATGCTGAGTGGATAGTAAAACAAGGTGAGCGTTTTTATGTAAGTCTTGGTTTTCCTGAGTTGCCTGGAAGTTTTTGGGATAAATCAGATCTCTATCCTGCCCCGGTTGATGCTAACTATAAAAAGAATAATCACGCATCTGCCTGGCACATGGACTATGAAAAAGATGTGCGCTCACTCATGAGTGTTGAGCCTAACAGCGAGTGGTATGAAACTTCACACCATGAGTTGGGGCATATTTATTACTACCTTTCTTACAGCAATCCCGATGTACCTGTGTTGCTGCGCGAAGGCGCCAACCGTGCCTATCACGAAGCACTGGGAAGTTTGATGGGAATGGCAGCCATGCAAAAACCATTCATGGAAAACCTGGATTTGATTCCAAAAGGAACAAAATCAGATGACATGAAAACATTGTTGAAAGAAGCATTGAACTTTGTTGTATTCATTCCCTGGAGCACAGGAACCATGAGCATGTTCGAGCATGATTTATATGCCAATAACCTTCCTGCCGACCAGTTTAACAAACGCTGGTGGGAAACCGTTGCAAAATATCAGGGCATAGCTCCACCTTCAGTTCGGGGTGAAGAATATTGCGATGCAGCAACCAAAACCCACATCAACGATGATGCGGCACAGTATTATGATTATGCATTATCATTTGTATTATTGTTTCAACTTCATGACCATATTGCGAAAAACATTCTTCACCAAGACCCTCATGCCACCAACTATTATGGCAACAAAGAAGTAGGTAAATTCATTGAAGACATGATGTATCCCGGAGCAAGCAAAGACTGGCGCATAGCACTCAAAGAACAAACCGGCAGTGACTTAAGCGCTAAAGCGATGTTAGATTATTTCGCGCCATTGATGGACTACCTGAAAAAAGAAAATGAGGGTAGAAAATATACACTTTCAGAAGTACAGTAGTAAAATATATTTCGCGAATCAGAATTTATTTCTAAAATTGCATCCGTTGAAGAACCAAAACAAAAAAATGAAAACAAACATAATTATAGCTTTTCTTTTATCAATAGGCTTAGTATCATTATACAGTTGCAAAAAGCAGATTGACGGTTGCACCGACCCAGCTGCTGATAACTATAACTCCAACGCAACAGATGATGACGGGTCTTGTGTCTTTACTCCCGACATTGGTGAAAGTTTTGGCGGAGGAATTGTTTTTTACAAAGATGCTTCCAATGAACATGGTCTGATAGCTGCTCCCAGCGACCAGAGTGATGGAATACAATGGTACAACGGATCCTATTTGCGTACAAATGCAACACCTACACTACCTTTTACAGGCTTAGGCAATACCAACCAGATTATTGCTGTACAGGGCGATGGAAATTATGCTGCAAAATTGTGTGCTGATCTTGTATTGAATGGTTTTGATGACTGGTACCTTCCCGCAAAATCTGAGTTGGTTGAATTGTATAATGAAAGAAAAAATGTTGGAGGCTTTTCAGACAACTTTTACTGGGCTTCAACCGAAAATGACAATGATATTGGTGCCTGGCGCGATTCGCTTGCATGGTATGTTAATTTTACTGACAGCCTAAACGGTTATAAAAACTGTTACTACAAAAATTTCAATGCCCGCGTAAGAGCTATAAGGGCATTTTAAAATTATTTCTTCAAGTGTAAAACCCGGTTTCATTAATGAAACCGGGTTT
>CAMDBK010000162.1 GCA_945889235.1 Chitinophaga pinensis | reverse complement strand
TAAACTTCTTAAGAGCTCTTTCAATGTTTTCGCCTTCTTTGATAGGAATTACAAGCATGTTTTTATCTTTTTTTTTGAAACGGGCTGCAAAGATAGAAAAAGGTTTTTAATCACAAAATCGGTTTCAATATTAATTTAGCCGCTTCTTCAAATGACAGGAACTTTTCTTGAAACTCCTATAGAATACCTGAAAGGCGTTGGCCCTGAGCGCGGCAAGCTGCTGCGAAACGAATTGAACATTACCTGTTTTGGTGATTTACTTTCCTATTTCCCGTTCCGTTATGTTGACCGCACCAAGTTTCATAAAACCAATGAGTTGGATGCCGATATGCCTTATGTGCAACTGCGAGGCAGAATTATTTCAATGGAAGTGGTTGGAAAAAACCGTGCGCAACGGATGGTTGCCAATTTTAAAGATGATTCGGGAATTATTGAACTGGTTTGGTTTCAGGGAATAAAATGGCTCAAAAGCTCGCTTAAGACAGGAACCGAATATGTGGTTTTCGGGAAGCCAACTGTTTTTAACGGGAAATTTAACATTGCCCATCCTGAAGTGGATGAAGTGAACGAAGAAAACCTGAAGCTGCAAAGTTCGCTGCAAGCCATGTATTACAGCAGTGATAAATTGAAAACAAGAAGTTTAGACAGTCGCGGAATTTCAAAATTGGTGAGGGCTGTTTTGCAAAATGGTGCAGGAAAAATACCCGAAAATCTTCCCGCAGATATTATCAGCAATCAACGATTCATTTCACGGGAAACAGCTTTTTATCAAATTCATCTTCCTACAAATCCTGAGCTACTGAAAAAAGCTGAAATGCGGTTGAAGTTTGATGAGCTTTTTTACATCTCACTTACTTTACTGCGGCAAAAATCGGTGAACCAGAAAATTTTTCACGGTTTTAGGTTTGGCAGTATTGGTGAGTATTTTAATACATTTTATAAAAGCAATCTTCCGTTTGAACTGACCAATGCACAGAAAAAAGTATTGAAAGAAATACGCACAGATGTTGGTTCGGGAAAACACATGAATCGTTTGCTGCAAGGTGATGTCGGTAGCGGAAAAACCATTGTAGCGTTGATGACCATGCTCATGGCTTTGGATAATGGTTTTCAGGCTTGCCTGATGGCGCCTACCGAAATTCTGGCGGCACAACATTTTGAAAGCATTACGGCTCTTTTAAAAGGTATGAATATTAATGTGGGTTTATTAACAGGCTCCACAAAAATTTCAGTTCGGAGAAAGATTCATGAACAATTGCTTTCGGGCGAGATGCACATTTTGTTGGGAACTCATGCTTTGATTGAACCCAAGGTGCAGTTCAAAAACCTGGGGATGGTGATTGTGGATGAGCAGCACCGTTTTGGGGTAGAACAACGCGCTAAACTTTGGAAGAAAAATACTAATCCACCACACGTGCTGATTATGACGGCTACACCCATTCCGCGCACATTGGCAATGACATTGTATGGCGATTTGGATGTTTCGGTAATTGATGAATTACCGCCCGGTCGCAAACCGATTAAAACTATTCATCTTTTTGATTCCAACCGGTTGCGGATTTTTGGTTTTATGAAAGAACAAATCAATCTGGGAAGACAAATTTATGTGGTGTATCCGCTGATTGAGGAATCGGAAACAATGGATTACAAAGATTTAATGGACGGCTATGAAAGTATGGTACGGGCATTTCCGCGTCCGCAATACGAAGTGGGTGTAATTCATGGGCGCATGTCGTCAGCGGATAAGGATATATCGATGGGGCAATTTCTGAAAAACAGGATTAATATTCTGGTGGCTACAACGGTAATTGAGGTTGGCGTAAATGTTCCCAATGCTTCGGTGATGGTGATTGAAAGTGCGGAACGGTTTGGTCTTTCGCAGTTGCACCAGTTGCGCGGAAGAGTGGGCCGCGGTGCCGACCAAAGCTATTGTATGCTGGTTACTTCGTTCAAACTTTCAGCCGATGCAAAGCTGCGCTTAGAAACCATGTGCAAAACCAACGATGGTTTTGAAATTGCCGATGTGGATTTGCGCCTGCGCGGTCCCGGTGATCTGGCAGGTACACAACAAAGCGGTTTGCCTGATTTCAAAATATCAAATCTTGCAACCGATGGTGCAATTTTAACAGAAGCCAGAAATGCTGCGCTGAAAATTCTGGTAGAAGACCCGCAATTTTCACAGCCAAAAAATCAGGTGATTGCTTCCTATTTGAATTTTATAAATCGCAATAAACAGAACTGGGCGAGGATTTCGTAAAGTAAAAAATATTCGTTTAGTTTTGTCAAAACTAATTTACCACCATGAAAAAAATTCTTTCGCAAACGCTTATTCTTCTCAGTCTGTTTTTTATTACCGGACATTTTTCGTCATGCAAAAAAGACGACTGTGATAACGATTCAATTCCGCAAAACGAGGTTTGCAGAACAAGTAATCTTCCGGTAGTAATGATGCACGGCTTTCTGGCTTCGGGTGATACATGGGCAAATCATGCCATGCGTTTTTCAGCAAACGGATATGATGATGATATGCTTTATGCTTTTGACTGGAACTCCATCAATCAGGGCAACAGTGTTGATTTGCTAGATGATTACATTGACGAAATTCTTGCCGAAACCGGTGCCAGTCAGGTGGATTTAATAGGGCATTCTGCCGGTGGCGACTTGGGTTATACCTATTTAAATGATAGCACCCGTGCTGCAAAAGTTGCACATTATGTTCACGTTGCCAGTTCAGTTCAACCTGGGCCTGCTGGTGCAAATGGTGAAATACCGACTTTAAATTTATGGAGCGAAGATGATGAAATTGCTGCAGGAGGTGATATTACCGGAGCAACAAACGTAAAACTTGTTGGTGCCGACCATTATCAGGTAGCAACAAATGCAGAATCATTTGCTGCCATTTTTTCTTTTCTCAATGCAGGTAAAACTGCTTGCACAACTTCTATAGTTGCTGAAGAGCCTGTTCAACTTTCCGGGCGTGTGGTTACCTTGGGTGAAAACACACCACTTGCAGGGGCAAGTGTTGAAATCTATGAAGTTTCTGCTTCAACCGGTTTCAGAGTTTCAACTTCAACTGAAACTACCTTAACAACAGACAGCAAAGGATACTGGGGACCATTTACCGCAAAGTCAAATACAAACTATGAATTTCGTGTGGTAAGTGCCGACCCAAACGATCGTATTGTTCATTATTACCGCGAAGGCGCAATACGTTCCAATAAGTTTGTTTATTTGCGCACTTTTCCGCCTGCGGGTTCAACTATTGCCTTGCTTTTAAACGGTGTTCCTGAAAACGCCACACAAAGTGCAGTTGTTGTATTTTCTTCCAGCCAGGCAGTGATAAACGGAAGGGATAGCCTTTCAGCCGGTGGTGTTGATTTATCTTCTGCGCAATATGCATCTCCTGCAAAAACCGCTATTGCTTATTTTCTTTATGATGATGGCGACAGCCAAACCAGTGGAGATCCTGTTGGTTTTTTTGGATCATTTTCTTTTCTGAATGGGGTGGATGTATTTTTTCCTGCCAGTCCTGAAACTACTATTCCCATTTACTTTAACGGAAGAACATTGAATGTAAAAAACTGGGCTTCGGAAGAAGGAGTTATTGTTCCGGTATTCGATTAATTTTTTTCGGGCAGAAAAATATTTTTTTGGCTTTGCACAATATATGAAAATAATGTGCGTTATACCTATATAACTAATAACACAAAGCCAAGCAAAAACTAATTATCATCATTGCCATGGCGCTGGTAAGCTACCAGGCGCAGGCACAGAAAAGCGCAGCCGACAAACATTTGGCCGGAGGCGGAGATTTTGATTTAGGCATGCGAACTTCCGTAAGTTTTTTTAACGATGCGGGATTCGTAGGTCAGGGTTACGGGGGGCAATTCCGATTGCGTTTCCTCGAAAGGTTGAATACCGAATGGTATGCCGATATTCTTGCAACCAATATTGGAGATGTTGGAACCCGCAAAGATATGCACGTGGGATGGAGCGTAATGTTTTACATGTTCAACACCCAGCGTGTAAAAGGTAAATTCACACCTTATATTATAGCAGGACATTGTTTTGACGGTTCCACTGTTTTTGAAAACCGTGATCGTTCCAACACAGGAAAAATAAACAGTTCGGCAGTGCAAATGGGATTGGGAACTTCCTACAACATCACCGATAATTTTGACCTTACGCTTACTGCCCAATATATGAATCACCTGGGCGGACACATGCACAGTGAGATTTATACAGATGATTCAGGTTATAAACGGTTGAACATTGAACGTTCATCCAAAACCAATTTTGACGGACATCTGTTGGTGAATTTAAGTTTGAATGTGAAACTGTTTGATTTTTGGAAGTAGGAAGCCCCTCCCAACCTCCCCAATGGGGAGGAGAAAAACGGAAAGAAAAACCTTTAAAAAATAGAAATCATGAAACGAATAATCATCTTAGTTCTTGCGATTGCAGCAACTATGTTCGCCTTTGCGCAGAACGATAATCCGAAAGTAAAATATCACCACATGTTGCGTGACGGGTTAAGCTTTGCCCCCGGATTTATGGTAAACGGAATGACCAATGCCTACATCAGCGGGGTGCTGGAATATTACATTGCCGACCATGTATCCATTTCATCTACTGCTTACTATTTCCTGAATTCGCGGAAAGAAGCGTTGCCTGCAATGGCTGAGTTGAAAATGAATCACCAACTATACACCGGTGTTCAATACCACTTACTCAAAGACAAAGCGTTTGATCCATACATTGGTCTGGAGCCGGGGTTTGCACTTACACAAGTGCGGGCTAACTATCCGTTGGATATTGAGAATCCTTTACTCGTGGAAACAAGAGAATCAAATATCTCTATGAACCCGATGATTGCTTTGGATGCAGGTTTTAATATTTATGCGGTGAAGTTTTTTCACTTGTTTGTAAACCTGCGTTATGCAACCGGCAGGCATTTGGGCGGACCAACTGCCTATAACCTGAGTGAGTTTACAACCAGTTTCGGTTTAGGCTTGAATGCTAATTTCTGGAATAAAAAGAAAAAATAATTTCACGCAGAGATTACAGAGGAGCAGAGGGCGCAGAGATCATAAACTCTGCGCCTTCTGTTTTTATGGATTGGCTAAATTCTTAGCTTTGCGCCTCTTTTTAAAAAAGAAGATAAACCCGTGTCAAAAAAATACCCCGAATACAAACAACTCGAACTTTCCAACATCGGCAAGGATATGCTGGAGGTGTGGAAGAAAGAAGATACTTTTAAACAAAGTGTGGAAAGCCGCAACGGAAAACCTGACTTTGTTTTTTATGAAGGGCCGCCTTCGGCAAATGGCTTGCCGGGAATTCACCACATGATGGCGCGGGCTATTAAGGATATTTTTTGCAGGTATAAAACATTGAAAGGTTTTCGCGTAAAGCGCAAAGCTGGTTGGGATACGCACGGTTTACCAATTGAGCTTTCAGTAGAAAAAACACTCGGCATCACCAAAGAAGACATTGGCAAAAAAATCTCGGTGGAGGATTATAATAAAGCCTGTCGCAAAGAGGTGATGAAATATACTCACGTGTGGAATGACTTGACGGAGAAGATGGGGTATTGGGTGGATATGGAGCATCCGTATATCACGTATGAGAATGATTATATCGAGAGCGTTTGGTATTTGCTGAGTAAGTTTTATGAGAAGGGTTTGCTATATAAAGGGTATACCATTCAGCCGTATTCACCGGCAGCGGGAACGGGACTGAGCACGCATGAGCTGAACCAGCCTGGGGCTTATAAGGATGTGAAGGATAGGACTGCGGTGGCAATGTTTAGAATTCCAATGCAGGAAAAGCAGTTTGTCAAAAATCTTTACGAGGGAAAATTTAATAAGTATAAGTTAAATGCATATTTCCTTGCTTGGACAACCACGCCATGGACTCTTCCATCCAATACTGCGTTGGCAGTTGGTAAAAATATTGATTACATAATTGTTGGAACGATTAATCAGTTCACAGAAAGTGTTCAACTTGTAATACTTGCTAAAGAACTTTACTCAAAATATTTTGAAGATAATATTCCTACAAAAGAGGCATTAAATGAAGAAGAAATAAGTGAACTAATGTCATTGCAGAATGACAAGATTGAAATGCTCCAATATCTAAAATCAAAAGGAATTAAACCTCCCAAGACAAAGCAATTTGCAGTTAAATTAATTGAGATAAAAGGAAGCGAATTAGAAGGTATTAGGTACGAACAACTTTTACCTTTTGCTCAACCCACAGATGGCGATTCTTTCAAAGTTGTATTGGGCGATTTTGTAACTACATCGGATGGAACGGGGATTGTGCATATTGCTCCGAGTTTTGGTGCGGATGACTTCAGGGTTGCTAAACAAAATGGTATCGGCTCATTGACTTTGGTTGACAAGCGTGGCCGCTTTTTGCCCGAAGTAAAAGATGATGTTTTTCTGTATGGCGATGAGTATGTGAAAGAGGCTTATCTGAGCGATGAGGAAAAGAAAACAGAGTTTCAGAAACAGAAAAAAGTTCTGGAAGCAGCCGGAAAAATAAAAGAGTTGAAAGCCTACCTGAGCGTTGACGAACGCATTGTTTTGAAGTTGCAGGAAGAAGGGAAACTGTTTAAAAAAGAAACATACGAGCACAGCTATCCGCATTGCTGGCGAACCGATAAACCGGTGTTGTATTATCCGTTGGATTCGTGGTTTATTAAAACCACTGCCATGAAAGATAAACTTATTGCGTTTAATAAAACCATCAACTGGAAACCGGAAGCTACAGGTAGCGGGCGTTTCGGAAACTGGCTCGAGAATTTGGTGGACTGGAATCTTTCACGTTCGCGTTTTTGGGGAATTCCAATTCCAATTTGGAGAACGGAAGATGGAGAGGAAGAAAAGATAATTGGTTCGGTTGAAGAATTGAAAAAGGAAATTGAGAAAGCTAAACTAAACCTTCAAGGTTTTCAAAACCTTGAAGGTTTGGAAGACCTTCACAAACCCTATATTGATAAAGTAGTGTTGGTTTCCGATTCAGGAAAGCCGATGTTCCGCGAACC
>CAMDBK010000161.1 GCA_945889235.1 Chitinophaga pinensis | reverse complement strand
GAACAACAAACTGCGATTGAAAGCATCCACAAACATTACGAGACAAAAGATGTAGTGCTTCTGCACGGTGTTACCGGCAGCGGCAAAACAGAGATCTACATGCGCCTGATTGAAGAAACATTGAAAGCAGGAAAGCAGGCTTTATACCTTCTTCCTGAAATTGCATTAACTACACAGATCACTTCGCGCTTGCAAAAGAAGTTTGGCAATGCAGTAAGTGTTTACCATTCAAAATTGAATGATAATGAACGAGTGGAAGTGTGGAATAGCATCATCAAATCCGGAGAACCTAAACTTCTGCTTGGTGCACGTTCTGCCTTGCTCCTACCCTTCTCCAACCTTGGTTTGGTGATTGTGGATGAAGAACATGATTCGTCTTTCAAACAATACGACCCTGCTCCGCGCTACAGCGCAAGAGATTCAGCCATTATTCTTTCACGAATTCATGGAGCAAAAACACTGATGGGTTCTGCAACACCTTCCATTGAAAGCTATTGCAATGCAGAAATAAATAAATACGGCTTAGTAAAATTAGTCGGGCGGTATGGTGGTGTGCTGATGCCTGAAATTTTTATTGCAGACATTAAAGAAGCAAAGAAGCGTAAGTTGATGCAGTCTAATTTCTCGCCCATGCTTTTAGAGAATATGGAACTTGCGCTTACAAACAAAGAACAGGTTATTCTTTTTCAGAACAGGCGTGGCTACTCGCCCGTGCTGGAATGCAATACCTGTGCATGGACTCAGCACTGTATAAACTGCGATGTTACTTTGACTTATCACAAATATCAAAATCATCTGCGTTGCCATTATTGCGGTTACACCGAAAAAGTTCCTGCAACTTGTCCGGCTTGTGGCGACACCGCTTTGCAGGCAAAGGGTTTTGGCACCGAAAAGATTGAAGAAGAAATAGGCATCTTTTTTCCGGATGCTAAAGTGGCGCGCATGGATTTAGACACTACGCGCGGAAAATATGCGCATCAGCAATTGATTGAAAATTTTGAGGACGGCAACATTGATATTCTTGTAGGCACACAAATGCTGACCAAAGGTCTGGACTTTGACAACGTTGGATTGGTGGGCATTTTAAATGCTGACGGAATGCTGAACTTCCCCGACTTCCGTGCGCACGAACGCAGCTATCAGCTTATGGCACAGGTGAGCGGACGAGCAGGAAGAAAACAGAAAAGAGGAAAAGTAATTATACAAACGCACGACCCTGAGAAGTTTATCATCCAACAGGTGATTACCAATAATTACGAAGCCATGTATGCCAACGAAATGCTGGAACGCAAGAGTTTCAACTACCCTCCGTTTTATCGTTTGGTTGAAATTACATTGAAGCACAAAAATGTAGATGTGCTGAACACCGCTTGCGGATTTATTTCGTTTGAAGGCAAAAATGCATTTGGCAAAAATCTTCTTGGCCCAGAGTTTCCCATGGTTGCACGCATTAAAGGACTTTACCTGAAAACGTTTTTACTGAAAATAGAAAGAGAGATTGCTCCTTCAGGTATCAAAGAAAAACTACGTGAGATTATCACAAAACTGAAACTGATGAAGGAATTTAAATCAGTGATTGTGAGTGTGGATGTTGATCCTATGTGATGTGATAGAACACAGATTATTATGATTTTTATGATTAGCGCAGATAGATTAAATCTTAATTTATCTTAACCATCATAAAAATCTGCGTTCTATCCTTTATGCTGCCGCTCCTACCCTCTTCAGCAAAAGGATGTGCGCCCAAATAGCCTGATACATGCGCGGAAATTCATTGTAGGTAATTCCGAAATCAGCGGCTGTTTTCTTTACAATTTTACTCAACTCCGGATAATGAACGTGACTTACTTTCGGAAAGAGGTGATGCTCAATCTGAAAATTCAATCCGCCAAAAAGCCAGGTGAGTATTTTGTTTTTTGTTGCAAAGTTGGCCGTTGTTTTCACCTGATGAATAGCCCACTCGTCTTCCATGTTATTAGTAGCAATATTGGGTTCAGGAAATTCCAGGTCTTCAACCGTATGTGCCAACTGAAACACCATACTGATAAAAATACCGGTTGAGAACATCATGATGAAAAAGCCCAACAGATAAGGCAAAACACCTGTCATGTAAACAGGAAGCAGGATAAAGAAAAACAGGAAAGAAACTTTGCTTGCCCAAAAACCAGAATGATCTTTCCAACTCATTTTCTGTATGGGCATGTCTGCTATTTTTCCGCTGAAGTATTTTTTAAAATCAGTAAAACCAACCCAGAAAATATATAGCAACGCATACAGCAGAATGAAATAAATATGTTGGAAACGGTGGAGAAAATGTTTCTTCTGCGTTAAGGTCATCCGCATCCAAGGCTTGATGTCAATATCATCATCAAAGCCTTCAATGTTGGTGTAGGTATGGTGAATTACGTTGTGTTTTATTTTCCACATGAACGAACTTGCACCCAGAAAATCAAGACTGGAAGCAGCAAGCTGGTTTACAAAACTGTGTTTGGAATAACTGCCGTGCGAACCATCGTGCATTACATTAAAACCAATTGCCGCCACATTTATTCCCAGCATAATTGCAAGCACGATGGAAATAAAAATTCCGGGTGTGAAGAATACCAGTGTAGTATAAATGCCAATGAAACTTAAAGCAAGAATAGCTGTTTTTAAATACAGTTTCCAGTTACCTGTTTTTTTCTTTGCCTGCTCGGCAAAGTAGGCGTTTACACGCTTTTTAAGTTCTGACTGAAAAGAAAATTGAACGGAAGGGAATTTGGGTTTTGTGAGCATTAGATGGAACGCAGATTATTATGATTTTTATGATTGACGCGGATTAATTGCGTGGTGCAAAGATATGCTTAATAAAGGGTGACTAAATCATAAAGAATCATAATGATCTTAATAATCAGCGTTCTATCCCTTCCTGAAATTATCAGCAACAACCAAATCCTTAGAACCAGCTGTGTATTTATAAAACCCATTACCTGATTTTACGCCAAGATTGCCGGAAACAACCATATTCACCAACAAAGGACAAGGAGCATATTTAGGATTTCCCAGCCCATCGTGCAAAACGCGCATGATGGAAAGACAAACATCTAAACCAATAAAGTCAGCTAATTGCAAAGGTCCCATTGGATGAGCCATACCAAGTTTCATTACGGTGTCAATTTCTTCAACACCGGCAACGCCTTCGTGCAGCGTGATGATAGCTTCATTAATCATTGGCATCAATATTCTGTTCGCCACAAAACCGGGATAATCATTTACCTCAACAGGTACTTTACCCAACTGTTTTGACAAGTCAAAAACAGTTTTGGTTATTGCATCGGTAGTGGAATATCCACGGATAACTTCTACCAGTTTCATCACAGGAACTGGATTCATAAAGTGCATACCAATCACCTGTTGCGGGCGTTTGGTTACAGATGCAATTTTAGTGATGGAGATGGAAGATGTATTACTTGCAAGAATAGCTTCCGCTTTGCAGAATTTATCCAGCTCACGAAAAATATTCAGCTTCAGTTCTAAGTTTTCGGTGGCGGCTTCTACCACTAAATCAGCATTCTTCACGCCTTCTTCCACTGAAGTAAAAGTTTTTATGTTTGCTAAAGTCTTTTGTTTTCCTTCTTCGGTAAGGTTTCCCTTGGCTACAATACGGTCAAGATTTTTGCCGATGGTAGTTATTGCCTTATCTAAAGCCGGTTGCGAAATATCAACGAGCGAAACTGAGAAACCTGTTTGTGCAAATACATGGGCAATGCCATTGCCCATTGTGCCGGAGCCGATAACGGTGATGTTCATTTATAATAATCGTTTTGCGGTGAATGTTCCTCCGGTAATAACTTTTACATCTGATGAATTAAACGGGTCTGAAAAACTTCCGCTGAAAGTTCCGGTGTAGGTTTCTATTCCATCCTGTATAGTTCGGCTGACAGTAAGCGTTCCACTGTCTTCGAGCCATAAGCCTCCATTTACAACGCTGGCGCTCTGAAAACGCAAATCAGTTTCAGGACTGGGTTCAGTAATAACAGTATCGGAACCATTAAAATAAGGAAACAAAAAAGAAAAATGCGCACTGTCTGCGCTTTTAGTAGCTGTAATATAAATATCGGGGCCGCTGCCGTAATCGGCAACCACTAATATTACCTTGTCAGCATCGGCATGCCATGCAGAGGCATCAATTTCGGTGTGGAACGCTCCACTTAAATCGGGATTGTTATTATTATTGTCATCATCATTGTTACAAGCGCTGAATGACAGAAGCAACGCGAGAGCAGAAAGGGATAGAAGTTTTTTGTTCATGTGTTGATTTTTTTAAATTTCGGGCGAAGATAAAAAGTAAAAACATAGAAAATAGCAAATAGAATATATGAAACAGAAAATAGTCTTGCATCTGCAATTTTTCTATTTTCTATTTGCTATCATCTATTTTCTATAAAATTATTTCTTCACCAAATGCACCCCGTCATCCTTCAACTCCACCAGCTTTAATTTGTAAAGCGTGCCTATGGCTTTTTTGAAAAGTTTTTTACTGATGCCCAACGCATCATAAATTTCACCGGGCTGCGATTTATCAGTGAGGGGAAGAAAGCCTTTGCTCTTTTTCAGTTTATCAAGTATTACAACCGTGTTGTCTGTAATGGCCGCAACACCTTGTTTTTGCAGGGCTACATCTACTTTTCCTTCTTCTGTTATTTTTTTAATGTAGCCTTTTACACGGTCGCCCGGATGCACATCTGTAAACACTTCGTTGCTGTAAAGCAGACCGGCATAACGACTGTTGATGATGCAACTCATGCCTATCTGCGTGTGGCGTGTTATTAATAAATCCACTTCCTGATTGGGTTGCAACTCGCTTACATCGCGGTCAAGAAAGTCTTCTGTTTTTCCACTGCCGGTAAAGCCTTTTTCAGTTTTGTCCTGCAACACTACTACATAGCTGTTGCCTTCTTCCATTTTTCCGCGCTGCTCGTAAAGGGGAATATATACTTCAAGTCCGTCATCATTCAAAGCAAGGCGGGCTCCATCGGCATTTACATTGATTACTTTCAGGTAAAGAAAATCGCCTGTTTCGGGTTGGTTGGTGGTCATACTTATTTTTTTGGAACGCGGAAGGTAGTCATTATTTTTGGAGCAGGTTGTCACCCTGAGCGTAGTCGAAGGGTTTTCTTTCTCGCAAAGACGCAAAGGGCGCGAAGTTTTTTTATTACATAGAGGAAGAAGGAGAAGGTACAGAGAAGACAGTCCCGATAGCTATCGGGATAATTTTGTTATTTTCGTTGCAGCAAATCTTTATGAAAAAAATCTTCCTCGCTTTCTTTTTACTTTTTTCATTTGTTGCAGAGGCGCAGGAACTACGAAACAGCTTTAATGTTCCTGGAAGAATTGAAAACAACATACTTTTTAATTTCTGGCAAAACCCTGCGCTTACGGGGTATGAGGAGCTGATGAATGTGCAGGGTGGATATGGGATGAAGTGGGTAGGTTTGCCGGGTTATGATAAAAACGGCTCACCACAAAACTGGTTTGCTGCATTTGATGTAGCAATTGGAAAAAGGAAAACAAACTCAATTGGTATTATTTATAACCACAATCAAAATGCTTTTGAAAGAAGAACAGAAATTCTTCTTTCCTATTCTGCAACCATTCGCATCAGAAAAGTAAACCAACTCAGAATTGGTTTGTCGGCAGGATTTATTTACAAGGCAATTGACTGGTCACAACTTTCGTTTGGTGACCAAATTGACCCACGTTCAGGTTTTATTTGGAATACAAATGAAATAGGGCCGAGCAAACCATCAAGAAGTTTCCCTGATTTCTCTGGTGGTTTATGGTATTCACGCAAGCATTTGTTTCTTGGTTTTTCTGCTCAACATCTTACTCAACCCGATGAAGGATTTTTTGGTGTGAGCAAGATGCCCATGCAATTAAATTATAATGCAGGTTATCATATTCCTGTTTCAAAACAAATTGTGATAACACCTTCATTAATTGTGATGAATAAAGTAAACATCTATTACTTCCAACCTTCGCTATCTGTGGCTTTAAAAAACAGATATTTACTTATGCTCAATTACCGCAACTTAAATACCTTGATGATTTATGCAGGTGCACAACTAAAAGAAAATTTACGATTGACATTTGGCTGGGGTTTTCCTTTGGCAAAAGAATTACGTGCTATACAAAGCGGGCAAAGTTTTGAAATTATGTTGCGCTATCGTTTTAAGCTCCGGAAAGACCCAACACCTGAGGAACAAATGAAAATTACAAAGCCATGAGAAAAATTATTTTCATCTCTATTGTTATTTCTTTTTTTGCCTCTTGCAAAAAAGATGAATTAAAACCAAAGCAACTTTATAATTATACAGATACAACCTATGCTATAACTGGAACACCTGGAGAATTTAATGATGAGATTTTTTGTTTATATCCCTATAAAAGTTTAATCATTGATGCAACAGTTAATGACAATTCAGCAACTTATTTATGGCATCCAGGAGGAGAAACAACACCAAGCATTGAAGTAACAGAAGAAACAAATGGTTATAATTTATATGTTGAAATTTCTTCCAATACTTTAGGGAATATACAGATTTTCGTTACAGTTTCAAATTGTATTCCGGCAGTTTATATTCCTTCAAGTTTTACACCTTTTGATGATGCTATCAATGACTACTGGAAACCAGTTTTTAATCACTGGTGGAATCATGGCGTAAAGGTTGTTTATTTCCAAATAAGAGATGCAGATGGAATAGTATTATATGAAGAAACAACAGATAGTAATACAAATATTCAAGGTTGGGATGGCACCTATCAAAATCAAAACATGCCCTCCGGCTTTTACCTCTACTATATTAATTATTCAACCCTAACCACCGAGAACAATATTCTTACCGGTTCGCTGGAGTTGATAAGATGAACCATTTATACCCTTCTTTTATATCATTTACAACCCTGTAAATGAGTAAAAGGAAATTCCTGATGGCATTTACAACCTTGTAAATGGGTAAAAGGAAATTCCTGATGGCACTTACAGCCCTGTAAATGAGTAAAAGGAAATTCCTGATGGCATTTACAACCTTGTAAATGGGTAAAAGGAAA
>CAMDBK010000160.1 GCA_945889235.1 Chitinophaga pinensis | reverse complement strand
AAAACAGTACTGGTTGCTGATGGCGGTGATTTTGTTGCTACGTGCTCTTATATACTTCATGCGCGTTCGCCTCTCTCATGGCTTGATCCCGGAGTTTTTGGAACGCTGGGTGTTGGCGGGGGTTTTGCCACAGGAGCAAAACTTTGCAGACCTGACGAAGAAGTCTGGATTATTTATGGTGATGGTTCATCAGCATACACATTAGCTGAGTTTGACACCTTTGCCCGTCATAAAATTCCGGTGATTGCAATCGTTGGAAATGATGCAAGCTGGGCACAAATTGCACGCGATCAGGTTGATTTTCTTGGTGACAGTGTGGCTACAGATTTAGCTTTTACAGATTATCATGAAGTTGCAAAAGGCTATGGTGGTGACGGAATAAAAATTACTGAACTTTCTCAATTGCCTGATGCTGTTGCCAAAGCACGCGAAGCCAACAAACTTGGGAAACCATTTCTGATTAATGCAATCCTTGGCAAAACTGATTTCAGGAAAGGATCAATTTCTGTTTAGCAATAAATGATTTTTATCACTTTTCCGACTGACTAAAATCAGTTTAATAAAAGACCTGCATGTCTACTTTTACCAAAAATTCAAGACATGTCAGTTATAGAAACCAATCTCAGTCACCAAACCATAGGTGAAATAGTGCGCGAAGATATTCGTGCTGCAAAAATTTTAAAACGCAACGGAATTGACTTTTGCTGTGGCGGTAAGAAAACATTGGAAAAAGCATGTGAGGAAAAAAATATAAATATTGACAGTATTCAGGAAGAGTTAATTGACCTGATGAGCCGCAACAATCCTTTTCCTGAAATAAATCCCGATAATTGGGAGATTGATTTTTTGTGTGACTATATTCAAAATATTCACCACACCTATGTCAAGCAAAATATTCCGGTTATTACTGAATTGGCAGAGAAGGTAGCGCGTGTACATGGTGCGCATGCTCCTGAATTAGTAAAAATAAAAGAACTATTTTCAGAAGTTGTAAGTGAACTTATGCCACATTTGCATAAAGAAGAATTAGTGCTTTTTCCTTATGTAAAAAGACTAAAATCAGTATCCGAGCATAAAGCTGAAATTGAAACTACGCACTTCCGAACAATAAAAAATCCAATTGCAGTAATGGAAAAAGAGCATGAGCTTGCAGGCGCATTGATTGAAGAAATCTATCTTATCAGTAATTCATTTGCTCTTCCTGAATGGGCTTGTAACAGCTACAAATTATTGTACAACAGTTTGGCAGAATTCAGAGAAGATTTGCATCGTCACATTCATCTGGAGAACAACATACTTTTTCCGAAAGCTATTTTACTGGAAGAAAAAATTACATCAAATTAATATGATTAATACCTTGCGCAAGTTTTGAAATCTACGCTTACTATATCGCTCGCTTTTCTATTCCTGTTGCAGTCATTCACGCGCACCTTTATCATTGTGAATTATCAGTTGAATAAGGATTATTTTTCCAATGTCCTTTGTGAAAACAAAGAGAAGAAAGCGATGCACTGCGAAGGTAAATGCCACCTGAAAAAAGAACTGGATAAAGAAGAAAAGAGCGGAAACACACCAACAGGCAACTGTAAAGAAAAATTTGAAATTACTTTATATAACACCATACACGAAGAGGAAATTATTTTTGAAGACTTAATAATTAAACCTGTTTTTACCTACTCAACAATCCTTACCGATAAGGTAGTTTTTCCCGTTTTTCATCCGCCCGGCTTAAGCGCTTAGTTTTTCTCAGCGTGTTCAGGCATTCTGCCTGCTTTTAAATTATTGTATCATTTAAATTCTGAAGCCATGCGTAAAGCATTGTTATTACTACTCGTGTTGCATACTGCAGCATCAATAAAAGCATGTGATGTTTGCAGTTGCTCATCCGGGGGAAGTTACTACGGGATACTCCCACAGTTTCAAAAACATTTTATAGGTGTTAGGTGGACGGGAAGTTCCTCCACTGCTAATCATATCCCGTCTTATATTGCTGATGAGATTTACAAACCTGCAACCAAGCTTTCGTTGCATTCAATTGAGTTATGGGGGCGATTTTATGTTGCAAAACGAATCCAGATTTTTGCATTTGTGCCATTCAATGTTTTCAGGGAAAATGAAAGCAGTGTTATTTCTAGTGCTTATGGCTTGGGCGATGCTACGCTTATGGCAAATTATGCTGTCATAAATACGGGCGACAGTATGCTAAACAAAGTGAAACATACTCTTCTGCTGGGCGGTGGCATAAAATTTCCGACAGGAAAATTTAAGAACATTGATGACGGAAGCGCAACAAATCCAAATATGCAAACCGGAACGGGAAGCTTTGATTTTATTGTGAATGGTGTTTATACTATGCGCTACAAAAAAGCAGGAATCAATACGGAGGTTTCGTATCGTATCAACACTGCTAATAAGGATAACTACCGTTTCGGAGATCGTTTCAATCTTTCGCTGAAAGCATTTCTATGGCTGAAAGCAAAGAATATTTCTTTCCTTCCCAACACCGGAATTTCATTTGAGCACGCTGAGAAAAACACACGTAAAAACAGCATAAAATACTACACAGGTGGCAACACACTTTATGCTACTGCAGGCATGGAAACCTATTTCAAAAATTTAAATATCGGGGTTTCGTTTCAGCAACCGCTGGCATATAATTTAGCAGAAGGATTGATTAAACCTGGACAACGCTATACCGCCAATCTTACATTCATGTTCTAAAAAAAATTAAACAACTAACATTATAACTAATTATGAAAAACAATATCTTAATATTATTCTCAACAATTCTTACAATCAGTATCTCTTCGTGCAAAAAAGAGAATCCGGAAGAACAAGGTCCGGTTATAACGTTAACAACACCAACAGATGAGCAGGATTTTGCCATTGGTGATACTATTTTTATTCATGGTGAAGTAACTGACAATGAAGCATTGCATGAACTTATGGTGACACTAACTAAGCAGGAAACCGGTGACACCGTTTTGAACTTTATGCCATCGGTGCACGACATGGAAAGTTTCCACATCGATACTTTTTATGCACCAACCGACACTGTACACATACATTTTCAACTCAAAATTGAAGCGTGGGATCATGATAACAACAAAGGCGAGTTGAATTATACGTTGCACTGGGCAAATTAAATTTTATCTGAATTATTTAAAAAAGGGAAAGCAATTATGCTTTCCCTTTTTTATTGTGCAATTGCTTTTATATTTGACCTCATAAAATATCAACATGAGTAAAGCAACAAGTTTACAACCACTTAACAACTATGCTCTCGGCAAATGGATTGCCGGTGAGGGAATTGGGCAATTACTATATAATGCAATCACAGGCGATGCCATTGCAAGTGCCAGCAGCAAAGGATTAGACTTTGGTGCTATGTGCGATTATGCGCGCACCGTTGGCGGACCAAAACTCCGCAAAATGACTTTCCCTGAACGAGGAAGAATGCTGAAAGCATTAGCGCTTCACCTGATGGAAAAGAAAGACCTGTTCTACAAAATATCATGGGCAACAGGCGCTACAAAAGCCGATAGCTGGGTGGATATAGAAGGCGGCATCGGTAATTTATTTTCGTACGCATCATTGCGCAGAACTTTTCCTAATGAAACATTTTGTGTGGAAGGTGATGTTGCAAAACTTTCCAAACAAAACACCTTTATCGGTCATCACATTTGTGTGCCGAAAGAAGGTGTTGCCATTCACATCAACGCATTTAATTTTCCTGTTTGGGGAATGTTGGAGAAAGTGGCGGTGAACTGGCTTGCCGGTGTTCCGGCAATCGTGAAACCGGCTACAATTACTTCTTTTCTTACTGAAGCTGTTGCCAAAGAAATTATAGCAAGCGGCATTCTTCCCGAAGGGGCTTTGCAACTGATTTGCGGAAGCGCTAATGGAATTCTAGACCATGTAATCAGCTCTGATGTGGTAACATTTACAGGGAGTGCAAGCACTGGAAAAATGCTGAAATCGCATCCGCGATTGATTGAAGAAGCCGTTCCGTTTACGATGGAAGCAGACTCTCTGAACTGTTGCATCCTCGGCAACGATGTTACCCCTGACCAACCCGAATTTGATATTTTCATCAAAGAAGTAGTACGCGAAATAACTACCAAAGCAGGACAAAAATGTACTGCTGTTCGCAGAATTATTGTTCCAGAGAACAGAGTAGAAGAAGTGCGTCTGGCACTTGGAAAAAGGCTTGCATCAAACATTATTGGCGACCCGAATGTGGAAGGTGTGCGCATGGGTTCACTTGCAGGATTGGCACAACTGAAAGAAGTAAAAGAAAAAGTAGAACAACTCAGCAAATCACAACAAATCATCATCGGTGATTTTGAAAAATTTGAAGTAAAAGGAGCTGATAAAAACAAAGGTGCGTTTATGCCTCCTGTTATTTTTCTGAATGAAAATCCTTTTAAAAATCTTGACTGTCACAACATTGAGGCCTTTGGTCCGGTATCAACACTGATGCCTTATAAAACAACAGATGAAGCCATTGCGCTTGCCAAGTTGGGCAAAGGTTCGCTGTGTAGTTCTATTATTACAGCCGATGATAAAATTGCAAAAGAATATGTACTGGGTGCTGCAAGTATGCACGGTAGAATTTTAATTCTCAACCGCCAGTGCGCAAAAGAAAGCACAGGACATGGTTCACCGATGCCGATGCTGGTACATGGCGGACCGGGCAGAGCGGGTGGCGGAGAAGAAATGGGCGGCAGACGCGGTGTATTTCATTACCTGCAACGCACCGCTATTCAGGGCTCTCCAACAACGCTTACTAATGTTACCAATCAATACCAATACGGTGGAAAATATATTGAGAAAGATATTCATCCTTTTCAGCAATATTTTGAAGACCTTGAAATAGGCGAAACACTTATTACAAAAACACACACCGTAACTGAACAGGATATTCTGGATTTTGCAGAATTGAGTGGTGATAAGTTTTATGCTCACATGGATCCGAATTCATTAGAAGGAACTCCATTTAAACGCACAGTAGCGCATGGCTATTTTATTCTTTCACGCGCTGCCGGTTTATTTGTTGACCCACCAAAAGGACCTGTATTATTGAATTACGGATTAGATGAATGTCGTTTTACCAAACCAGTTTATCCGGGAATGACCATTGGCGTTCGCTTTACCTGCAAAGAAAAAGTGGATCAGGAAAAACGCAACGAAGAGGATGTAGCCAAAGGAATTGTGAAATGGGTGGTGGATGTGTATGACTGTTCCTCTCAGGAAATTCGCGATAAATACGAAGTGGATTTAACCAATGGAGATACGGTTGCGATTGCTACTATTCTTACAATGGTGAAGAAAAAAAATCAAAATTAATGATGAGTTGCCACGCCCTTCAGGGCGTGGATTCAGATAAATAATAAGAATAACTCAGGGCTTTAGCCCTTCAAACACCAGAGCTATGCCTTTCACAAAAATTATAATCCATGCAGTCTGGGCAACCAAAGACAGGCTGATATTGATGAACAAAGAAAACAAGGATGCTATATGTGAACACATCCGCTCCTACTCTTCTTCAAAAAGCATTCATCTTTTAAATGTAAATGGTTTTCAGAATCATCTTCACTGTTTACTCTCTTTATCTTCAGACCAAAACATTGCAACAATCATGAATCTCATAAAAGGAGAATCATCACATTGGGCAAATAAAAACTTGCAGTTATCTGAGAAATTTGGATGGCAGGATGAATACTTTGCAGTTTCAGTTAGTCAATCACATTTTGATGTGGTAAATAATTACATCAGCAATCAGGAAGAACATCACAAAAAGAAAACTTTTCAGGAAGAGTATGATGAGTTCATAAAAAACTATAAGTTTGAAAGCTAAAGGGCTGAAGCCCTCCGCACAACTTTGCATTATATTATCCACGCCCTGAAGGGCGTGGCAACTAAAAGAGATTATCATTTTATGCATTTATCCTTTTCTGATTACCTCATTATCAGCCTTTACTTTGTCTTTGTCCTGGGCATTGGTTTTCTTATCAAGCGCAAAGTAAAAACCAGTAATGATTTCTTGATGAGCAACCGCAGCATTCCGCTGTGGATAACAAGTCTCGCGTTTATCTCTGCCAACCTTGGCGCGCAGGAAGTAATTGGTATGGCGGCATCAGGCGCCAAATACGGGATTATGACCTCGCACTTTTACTGGCTGGGGGCAATACCTGCCATGATTTTTCTCGGTATTTTCATGATGCCGTTTTATTATGGCAGCCGTGCCCGTTCTGTTCCTGAATACCTGGCCTTGAGGTTTGATGACAAGACACGCAGTTTTAATGCAATTGCTTTTGCATTTATGACTATTTTTTCTTCCGGTATTTCGTTGTATGCGTTGGCATTATTACTGAAAGTTATCCTCGGCTGGAGCTTTGAGTTCTCGGTTTTTATGGCAGCAGGAATTGTACTCATCTATACCTTTCTGGGTGGACTTACCAGCGCTGTTTATAACGAAGTGCTTCAATTTTTCCTGATAGTATTGGGTATTGCACCTGTTGTTTTTATTGGTCTTAGAGAAGCAGGAGGATGGGAAGGGATCTCCTCTACCCTGCCCGCAGCCATGACGCATACATGGACCTACATGGGTTCTGCAGATGATAACCCTATGGGAGTAAATATGTGGAGTATGATGATGGGATTGGGCTTTGTGATGTCGTTTGGTTACTGGTGTACGGATTTTCTTGTCGTTCAAAGGGCAATGGTAGCGCGCAATATGTCGGCAGCACAACGCACACCGCTGATTGCCTCTTTCCCGAAAATGATGATGCCATTCATCGTTATTCTTCCCGGACTTATAGCTATTGCTCTTACCCATGTAGGTGGTGATTTTGCGCTCCCCCTGAAAGAAGACGGACGCACGGATTTTGACATGACCCTTCCGGCACTTATCTCGCATTATTATCCTTCGGGACTGCTGGGCGTTGGTGTTACTGCTCTGCTGGCTTCATTTATGTCGGGTATGGCAGGAAATGTAACTGCCTTTAACACTGTACTCACGTTTGATATTTACCAGGCACATTTTAATAAAAATGCAAGCGACAAACATTACCTGATGGTTGGAAAAGCTGCCACAGTACTAGGTATCATTG
>CAMDBK010000159.1 GCA_945889235.1 Chitinophaga pinensis | reverse complement strand
CCAACTCTTTATTGTATCTTAGGTAAACCTAGATTTTTTTGAGTATGGAACTCTCGTGTCTTTATCAATATGTCAATGAACGTATTTATCTTTTAGATAAATCTTGTGGAGAATATCGGAGTCGAACCGATGACCCCCTGCTTGCAAAGCAGGTGCTCTAGCCAGCTGAGCTAATTCCCCAAATTCGAGTTTAGTAGTCCCGCGCAGATTTGAACTGCGGACCCCTACATTATCAGTGTAGTGCTCTAACCAACTGAGCTACGGGACTATTTTTGATTTGACAATCCTGTCGCTCTATTTTAGGTTATGCACCTCCCTGAGCTCGTTTTGGGTATTTTTAAAATAATTAAAGAAGAAAACAGAAGGACAAGTATCATCTCTGATTTGCATCAGAGAAGTGACATTAGTCTCTAAAAAGGAGGTATTCCAGCCGCACCTTCCGATACGGCTACCTTGTTACGACTTAGCCCCAGTCATTGGTTTTACCCTAGGACACTCCTTGCGGTGATGTACTTCAGGTACTCCCAACTTCCATGGCTTGACGGGCGGTGTGTACAAGGCCCGGGAACGTATTCACCGTAGCATTGCTGATCTACGATTACTAGCGAATCCAGCTTCATGAAGTCGAGTTGCAGACTTCAATCCGAACTGAGACGAAGTTTAGAGATTAGCATCATATCACTATGTAGCTGCCCATTGTCTTCGCCATTGTAGCACGTGTGTAGCCCTGGACGTAAGGGCCGTGCTGACTTGACGTCATCCCCACCTTCCTCACCGTTTACACGGGCAGTTTCTCTAGAGTCCCCGACATTACTCGCTGGCAACTAAAGATAGGGGTTGCGCTCGTTGCGGGACTTAACCCAACACCTCACGGCACGAGCTGACGACAGCCATGCAGCACCTAGTTTCGTGTCCTTGCGGAAAGTCTGCTTTCACAGACGGTCACTAACTTTCAAGCCCAGGTAAGGTTCCTCGCGTATCATCGAATTAAACCACATGCTCCTCCGCTTGTGCGGGCCCCCGTCAATTCCTTTGAGTTTCAACCTTGCGATCGTACTCCCCAGGTGGATTACTTAACGCTTTCGCTAGGACGCGTGCTGTGTATCGCACACATCGAGTAATCATCGTTTAAGGCGTGGATTACCAGGGTATCTAATCCTGTTCACTTCCCACGCTTTCGTGCCTCAGCGTCAGTTACAGTTTTGTGAGCTGCCTTCGCAATTGGTGTTCTGTGTAATATCTAAGCATTTCACCGCTACACTACACATTCCGCCCACATCATATGTACTCAAGACTTGCAGTATCAATGGCAGTTCTACAGTTAAGCTGCAGGATTTCACCACTGACTTACAAACCCGCCTACGCACCCTTTAAACCCAATAAATCCGGATAACGCTTGGATCCTCCGTATTACCGCGGCTGCTGGCACGGAGTTAGCCGATCCTTATTCTTACGGTACCATCAGCCTGCTACACGTAGCAGGGTTTTTTCCCGTATAAAAGCAGTTTACAACCCATAGGGCCTTCATCCTGCACGCGGCATGGCTGGATCAGAGTTGCCTCCATTGTCCAATATTCCTTACTGCTGCCTCCCGTAGGAGTCTGGTCCGTGTCTCAGTACCAGTGTGGGGGTTAATCCTCTCAGATCCCCTAAACATCGTAGCCTTGGTGAGCCGTTACCTCACCAACAAGCTAATGTTCCGCATGCTCATCTTCAACCGCCTGAGCTTTAATTGGAGAGTGATGCCACTCTCGAATATTATGGGGTATTAATTCACCTTTCGGTGAGCTATTCCCCAGTTGAAGGAAGATTGCATACGTGTTACGCACCCGTGCGCCACTCGCCACCAGATATTGCTACCCGTGCTGCCGTTCGACTTGCATGTATTAAGCCTGCCGCTAGCGTTCATCCTGAGCCAGGATCAAACTCTCCATTGTAAAAGTTTGAAACTGTGCTCCGATATGAATCGAAGCGATTTGTTATTATTTAAGAATTGTTACTCTTTCAAATAAATTTGAAAGGATACTTGTCATTCTGTTTGTCTTCTTCAATATTTTCAAAGAACGTTAATATATGTTTCCCTTTAAAATAGGGGGATATATGTCTGTTTTTTACCTCTTGTCGTTTCAAAAGGGGATGCAAAAGTAGTATGTTGATTTCAACTGACAAGGCTTTTGTGAAAGTTTTTTGTTCTTTTCACTTATCTAACTGATTTACAGGTAGATAATTTTTGCTTTTGTTGTTTTACCTTTTTACTACGTTTACTCAAAGAACTTTTCCTTGTTAGGGGGACGCAAAAGTAGATATTTTAAATGACCTGCAAGGGGAGGATTTCAAAAGTTATTAACAATCACATTTGGATCTTATAAATTATTGACTTTTAAGTAAATGGCTAGCCGTAGTCTCTTCTGCAAATCCCTGCAAAGCTGCAATAGCCGCAGATTTTTAAATCATCGGTTTGGGTGAAAGGAGATTGGGGAGAGAAAACATCTGTCAATAAAATATCTAATGCGTTTTCAAATAAGGCGAAACTGTTTTCGTCCAGCAGGTCAGTCACCCCCCTAGCCCCCCGAAGGGGGGTGTTTGCCTCTGCACCGGCAGGCACAGACAGGTTTTTTAATCCGGCTGATAAATCTTTAAAACTGATGATGCCTGCCTGTATTCCTCTGGCATTCACAACTTTTCCTTCTTCACTTTTCCAATAAAGCCAGGCGTAAAAGAATAATTGAAATGCTTTGTTAAGGTCGGGCGAAAATGCGAGGTCGTCAAAATTTTTGATGGTGATTTCTTTTGGGGCAACCTTTCCGGTTTTGTAATCTATTACGCGGATGATGCCGTTAACAATATCAATACGGTCTGCTGTGCCGCGCAGGGACACACCATTTTGCAATTGCAAGGACACACCATGGTGTGTCCCCACCAATTTTTGTTCGGTTTTAATTAAGGACACAAAATTTTGTGTCCCAACAAATTCAATTTCGGTTTGTAAAAAACGTTCTACATAGCGTTGTGCAATTTTTAAACTGATGAGGTTTTTACCTGCTGCCGTTTCTTCGCTTTTGTAAATGGTTGCAAATGCTTTTTTCGTGAGTTCGGCAACACGGGGTTGCATGCTTTTTATATCAGCCTTGGTAATTTCTTTTCCTTCCAGCGGTTTATAAAACTCTTCAAGCACAGCATGTATCAGCGTTCCGAAGGTGTCGGCCTCCAGCGTTTCTTCCACTTCATCGTTCTCACGCAGCTTCTCTACATTCTGAAAATAGAATTGCAGTTTGCAGCTTTTATAGGTGTTGAGTGCCGAAGGTGAAAAACCTTTTTCGGCCATCTGCTGCAGGCGCTGTATGATTGCTTCGTTCTTTTCCACCACAATTGTATCGTCAGCAATTTTTGTGGAAGGCGGAAGAGTCATCAGCAACTCTGTGATTTTTGCATTGGGATTTTTGCGGGGCAATTCGCTCTGCAACTGGCGGATGAAGCGGCTTTTCTCGCCACCGCCAAAATCACCGGGTTCGGTGTTATACAGGATGTGAATATTTTTTGCGCGTTGTAACAACCTGTAAAAGTGATACGCAAAAATGGAATCCTTGTCGCCCGTAACGGGAATGCCGTATTGCTTTTTTATCTCGTAAGGAATAAAGGAATGTGCGCGGGAACCCGCGGGCAGAAAGCCTTCGGAAGCAGAAAGCAAAATCACATTTTCAAAATCCAGTGTGCGTGTTTCCAACATACCCATTACCTGTAAGCCCGTGAGCGGTTCGCCATAAAACGGAAGCGAAGCACACGAAACCAAGCGTTTAAAAAGCAAGGCAAGCGTTTTTATTTCACCTACCTGATTGTCTTCGGCAAGCCAGGTCTGCAACTGTGTCAGGATTTTCTGTAACGAGAAAAGAAACTCGGCATCGGTGGCATTGCGTTCTTTGTCTTTGAGAAAAATATTTTTCAATAGTTCACAAAGACGTAACAGGTCGTGAAGAGCGCGAACAGGAGAACCCTGCCATGAATTAAAAAGTGTTTCCACTAAAAGCATTGAACTGCCTGAGTTTTTTGCCACATCACCAAAGCGAATGAACACGCGGTTATTGGCGTGGATGTAATCTTCACGGTCTTTCACCCATCTGCGATTGTCGGCAGTGAGCGCAATAAAATACGGCTGACTGAAAAGGTGAAGTACATCACGGAAATAAAAACCTTTTCCGCCCAACTTCTCTGCCGTTTCCTGCATACTGAAAACAGTTTGAAACAATCCGGTGAGCGGATGATTCTTCAGCGGGAAACCCATGGTTACGTTTACCTTCACTTCATCGGGAAGTGAGTGCAGCATAGGAAACAAGAGATTTTCATCGGCAAGAACAAGAGCCGTTTCGGTAAAATTAAATCCTTCTTTTGCGGCTTTCTGTAAAATATCTCCTGCAGTTTTTGCTTGTCCCACATCTTTGGCAACGCCAATGATGGTGATGTTTTTTTCTTCGGTAGAAAGATAATTTTCAACCCAATTGAAGTCATCTTTTTTAAATAATTTTTCTCTGCCGATATACTTGCGGATAAAACTGCCCGCCTCTTGCGTTTCATCGTTGAGGAAATAATTATCCGTATCCCACAGTGTTTCTGCCAGACCAGTATGGACAAGCTTTTCAGCAATCCGTTCTTCTGAAACAGAGAAGGCATTGAAGCCTGCAAAAATTACTTTATTAAATTTTTTTTCCTTGCACCGTTCAGCCGGATTTTCATTTACAATGCGACAAGCCAGACCATAATATACAGAGTTTTCGGTAAGCAATTGTGAAGTAAAAACGTTGTAAAGTTTACCCAAGGAAGAATAAAATTCCAGAAACTTTTGTTTTACATGTCCTGTGTCGGGATTCCATGCATCCATTTCTTTCAGGCTTGTCAGGTGCGAAAACAATTTGTCGGCATCGGCAAGGTGCATATCCACTTCGTTAAAGTCACCGAGAATACTCTGTCCCCAGTTGAGAAACTCATCCAGCGTTTGCGCTTTATCACCTTCACATTGCTTATATGCTTTATAAAGACTAAACATGAGAGACACATTATCAACCAAGTGATGATTGCTGAGTTTAACAATAAAATCTTCAATGGAAATAATGGTTGGCGACCAAACCGGTTTATTCAATTTCTTGCCAATCATGCTGCGCAGGAAAAGTCCCGCACGCCTGTTGGGTAGCACTATGCAGAGATGTTCGGTTTCATCTGCATAGTGGTCAACAATGTGCTGGGAGACTTTATCTAAGAAAGAGTTCTTCATTTTGTTTTGCCACGAATTACATGAACTGGCACAAATTGAATTAGTGCTAATTAGTGAAATTAGTGGCTACACTTATTTATCTGTAATCACAAACTTATTGGAATACATTCTGCCTGAAATATTCAACATCACAAAATAAATTCCTGTAGTAAAATTTTCTTTTAACTCAAAACTATGTTTGCCTTTCTGTTTTTTTTTTTTCATGAAAGGAGTAGCAACAAGCCTTCCCGAAATGTCAGCAACAAAACAGGAAATAGTTTCTTCCTTGTCAATTTCAAAACTTATAGTAAGATTTTCAGCGCTGGAAGGATTTGGATAAATAATAAAATCCTTTAATGAATTTTGTTGCTCCTCTCCCACTCCATTATAAATCTGCACCAGCGTATCACACACTTCCAAAATATAATTTGCAACCGTTACGCAGGTGTTTGTGCCTGTTGCGGTGAGAATAACATTGTATGCTCCACAGGTATCGTAAGTATGAATAAGACTGTATTCCGTTGAAGAAGTGCTGTCACCAAAATCCCATAACAAGTCAATGTTTCCGCCTGAACTCAGGTTGGTGAAATTTACAACCGGACTGCTGTCATTAAGTGAAACCAATGAAGCTGTGAAATCACAAACGGGATTTTGGAGAACAAAAATATCGCGGTTTGTAGAATCAACACAACCTTTGTTGGAAGTGACGACCAATTTTACCGTGTGTCCAAAAAGCTCCCAAAATGTATGTGAGGGTGGGTTTTGTTGAGTTGATGTGCTTCCGTCATCAAAATCCCACAGCCAGTTGCTGATGTTGCCTGTGGCAATTGAAGAGTTATTTGTAAACGATACTATAAGCGGCTGACAGCCTGTAAAAGGGCTGACAGAGATGGATGCGCTTGGGTAAGGGGCTATCTCTACCTGTTGTATAAGCGTGTCTCGTAAACCCGAAACAGTTGTTACAACAAGTCTTACAGAATATATGCCATACGTTGAGTATAACCAATCAAAACCCTCTTCTAAATATCCGTTAGCAGTAGTTCCGTTACCGAAATTCCAATTACGGGAAATAATTGTATCTGGAGGAGTATCCGTGCTTAAATCTAAAAAATGTACAGGCGTTCCATCGCATACTTGAGTATATGTAAATTGGGCTTGCGGCTGTGAGTAAGCTACAACAGGAAAAAATAAAATAATTAATTTCTTTGCAAAATCTCGAATCATAAGGCAGGTAAATGTAAATAAAAATAAAAAATACATTTGTCTTGAATTTACGAATTGAAAAAATCAACTGTCATATTGCTTATTCTCATCGGTCTGTTAAGCGGAGGGGGAATTGCGTATTACCGAATCCATCACTGGACGGGGAAGGATGCCACTATTGTTAATGGTCCCTGGCAAGGAAATAATCTGGTCGAGGTAGGAAAAAATCAACTTCTTACCGCACGAATTGCTGTTGCTACTTTGTATGCGCTTAACCCAAGTGAAGTAATTTATCTCATTGCGCAAACAGATTCGAAAGGCGAAGAGCTATCATCCGAAAACGATTATGTGATCAAAGGAGTTCCGCTGGATGCGCGGTATTGGAGCATAACGTTGTATGGTGAAGATTATTTTCTTGTGCCAAATGAAGCGAATAAATTTTCTTACAACCTGCATAATGTGAAGTATGAAAGTGACAGCAGTTTTGTGATAAATATCTCATCACTGAAGAAAGAACACAACTGGTTGCCAAGCGGTGATAAAGGAAAATTTTACCTGACCATTCGTATGTATCATCCGCAGGAACATGTTTACAAAGACATACAGTCTGTTCAGTTGCCAACTATTGAAAAAGCAACAAGATGAGCAGCACTTTAAAAAGCATAATGATTGTTGTGTTTGCT
>CAMDBK010000158.1 GCA_945889235.1 Chitinophaga pinensis | reverse complement strand
GTCAATTGAAAAAAGTTGGGTCGAATTCAATTGTTTATTTTTATGAAAGTAAAATACAGGCGCTTGTTTTTCTACTACGTTTACTATCACTGCAATTCGTATTTCATCACTTGTATTTGGATATGAGCCGTGAAATAAAGCATTGTGATATACCAATACATTTCCTGGTGGAACAATAATATCTGTTATCAAGGGTTTTACATTTTCATCGAAAGGAATTACAGGAATTCCATAGCTTCCTGACCGGTAATTATTAAAAAATAAATGACTTCCGGGTACTACAAACATACCTCCATTGTCAGGATATGTAAGTTGAAGGGGAATCCATACCTGATAGCTTTTGTATTTGTTTTCATCTACTATATTCCAATCCTGATGGAGCGAAAATTCTTTTTCAGTGTTAGCTCCTTTTACCATAAAATGTCCTATAAAATAATTGTATTCAGGGAAAATTTTTTGTAACTTTTCTTTTACTATATTTTTAATTTCATTACTTACAAATAAACTCTTTTCCATCGGATTAGAATTATGTGTTGCATACATCTCTTTTACTTTATCTGAGCCAAAATTTTGGTTGTAAAGAGTCTGTAATCTTTCAATTTCTTCACTATTAAAAACTCGGCAAGTGCAAAAACCCAGTTTATTTAATGTTTCCAAAAATGGTTGATAATTTATTTCTGATGGATTTGTATACATTTTTTTTATTTAATTTTTGCTCTACCTTATTTTGTTCTACCCATTGCATAAATTCAGGAACTTCAACCTGTGAAAAGTCATATTCAATTATCTCTTCAAGCCAGGCATTTGCTGGTCGCTGTCCGCTTTTAAGATTTATAAAATCATTTAATGTCATTGCATATTTCTCTACTTTGTTTTGCGGATTTCCATCTGGAAGGAAGTAATGAAAAATTTGTGCTTCTTTCGGGACTATTGCCAAAATAGCTGCTATTCTGTTTTGACCCGATGAATTTGGATACGATGCATGAATACATGCATGATTCAACACCACACATTCTCCAATTTCTGTAGTTACGTCTGTAAAAAAACGAGGAATTTGTAGGGCAATACGCTCATATTTCCATGGATATGATGGTAAAGGACGAATAGTATCATGTAACCTATGGCTTCCTTTTAAAAACCTTAAGCCACCATTCATTCTATCAGTAGGCTGTGTAGCCACCCAAATATTTAAAGAATAAAATTTGCTTTCATCCACAAAGCGTAAATCCTGATGAGGCCCCAATTCAGAATCTGGTGAGGATTGTTTAATTAAATAATTTGCTGCTATAGTTTTGTAATTAAAAAAATGCCTGTCCATTTCCTCAAACATAACCTGTTTGATAAAGTTGTCGGTTTCATTAATCAGATTCGCATTATCCGTATCATTGGTTGCGTGAAATTTTTTTTTATCAATTACTGTTTCATGTTGCTCTTGCATTTTATAATAAAAATTATGTATCCTGCTTACCTGTTCTTTTGAAAACATTTGAAATTTTACAAACCCATTCTCATCAAATTCTTTTTGCAATTTTTCATCAAGAAACACTCTAGGCTTATTCATTAGTCTATAATTCATCCCTTTTAAAAAATTCTGATACCGAATTAACCAAGTTGCTTATTCCTTTTCTTTCTTTTGTCAATGATATAAATTGTTTTTGACTTAATTGTTTAAATTCAAAATAGGTTTGTTTAAGAAAAATGCCTTTAGCTGGAGGTTGACTTTTTACAAAATATAAAAATGCATCTTTTGTCATTTTATATTTCTGAAGGTTATTCTTTTCCCCCTCAGGAAGATAATAATGTAAGAGTTCAGCTTCTTTATTATAAGCAGCCATTACTGCTGCTATCCTCGGTTGTGTTGAACTATTTGAATACGAGCCATGAATGATTGCATGATTAAAAATAAATGCTTCACCTGCTTTTGCCGGAAAGGCTTCCACTCGTTGTTTTATTTCATCAGTAACTTTTTCATACGGCCATGGATAACTATGTGTAGGTCTTAAAGTGGGCATCAGATTATGGCTTCCTTTTAAAAAATACATACAACCATTTTCTCGGTTAGTATCTTGAAGTGCTACCCAAATATTTACAGATGTGAATTTTGATTCGTCAACAAAGGTTATATCCTGGTGTGGTGAAGTTTCAGATGCATTACCAGGTATTTTAATAAGGTAATTACCAAAAAGTAAGTTATAGTTAATTAGATAATTATTGATGGCTGGTGCCATTACTTTCTGCAAAACATTGTCTACAAAAGTTATAAGATTTGAATTATTAGAATGACTGGTTGTGATATACGGAATATTAATTTTTTCGTGCTCCAGAGCCACACTTTGGTATGCAGTCATTAATTCGGCAACTTCTACTTTAGACAATAAAGGTACCTTCACAAAACCATTTTGTTCAAGTTCTTTTTGTAAAGTTGGTGATTTAAACAAAGCTGTCATTAGATTGTACGAATAGAAATGAATTTTTTTATCTTTTGAAAATAGCTCAACACGTTTACTGAATTTTTATTCGTTCTTTCTATAAAATCTCTTTTTGTTATTTGTGGAAAATCATACGTTAAATATTCCTGAAACATCTGCATATTTGGCCTTCCCCCTTTAGGCATAGAAATAAAAGTATCTAAATTTAAATGATATTTTTCTACCCTGTCAGTAGGTGCATTTTTTTCTTTATAATACAACAACCATTCAGCTTGTTCAGAACAAACCAATAAAGTGGCAGCCAACCTTATGTGGTTTGAAAGATTTTCAGTTGCCCCATGTATAACTGAATTATTAAAAATAACTGCTTCCCCTTTTTTTAAGGGAACATGAGTAGCCATTTGAAGTAATGAATCATGAAAGCTTTGGTAGTAAGGCGGAAATTGAGGAACAACTCTTAATGATGAGACCGCATGATTGGAACCTGCTATAAAATAAAGGCTGCCATTATTTTTATCGATATCCTGCAAAGCCACCCATACATTTGCGCTGGTATATTTTAACTCATCGACAAACGTAGGATCCTGATGTGTACCTGTAGCTGATCCCGAACCAGTTTCTTTAATATGAAAACATCCTACCAATGCTTTAAAATTGCATAGAACTTTATCTAATTCTGGTAAAAAAATTGATTTAATTTTTTTATCAACCAAATTTATCAATTCAATGTTTTCAGTATCTGTTGTTGTATGGTGAAGATTCGCAACTGTTTCATGTTGTTTTTGCGTACTTGCAAAAAAACTGTTTAACTCATCCACTTGTACATTATTGAGCATTGGTAGGGTGACAAATCCATTTTGTTCAAAATCATGTTGATACTTATCGTCTTTAAAAATTGGTTTTACCCGTTCCATAATAGTATATAAATGACAAACAAGCCCTAATAAAGGGTCTATTTAAAAGCCTAAATTTAATTAAGTTTGGCAAAATTATCGATGATGTATGTCATAAACAATGTTCTCTATGTCAGATTCTGAACGTATATATGGTGATGAAATATTTTTTAATTTTATTGAACTTCCGTTCTCAAGTATTGATAAAGTTGGTGATTTAGTGCATCAAATTAAAAGTAAAGTTATAGCAGGCTTTATAATAAAAGATGTTTTTACTGCAAATGAGGTCAATGGAATTAAGAATTTTTTAGAAACATTAACTGAAGAGGAATTTATGCCCACCCCTTCAGGAAAAATATTTCCTGCTCCTTTTGCAGTTATTACTGATATAGAGGAACGACTGGATGCTTATTATTCAAAATTAGATTTGTTTATTAAATACAAAAACAATAAAGAGGAAATAAAAGTTCTTACGGACAAACTTGATTTGTTTTTTAAAAATGTTTCAAAAAATTATTCTGTTAGCATTCCGATAAATAAAATAAAAGATAAGGAAGTTGCCCCGGGTACATTCAGAATATTTTATCCTAATATGGGTGGACTACATGTTCACTGCGGGAACCTTTTTCAGGCACAATCCATGTTCTATTATTCTCTTATAAAGAATGATATTGATATGAACGACCAGTTAAGCTACTTTGTTGTTTTACAACAACCGAATGAGGGTGGTGAATTAACTATATATGATATGATGTGGGAACAGGTAAAAAGAAAAGAAAGTCCTGAAAACAATGAGTTTGTTATAGACGACCAGAATAACCCAATCTATGTTAAAGATTTAAAAAGTTTTGCTGTAAAACCCAAGGCTGGTGATATACTTGTATTTTCTGGCGGACCTATCTGGCATAGGGTTGAAGACATAAAAGGCAGTGTTCCCAGAATTACCTTTGGCGGATTTTTGAATTTCTCTAAAGACAATAAAGAGTTATATTACTGGTCATAACTTTTATTGAGCAAGTATTTTTAGCTTAAGTTCTTGTTCAGTAATAATACTGTGTAAATATTTCATCCGTTTTATTTCAGTTGAAGCTGGTTGTCCACCCATAGCAAGCATTTTTAAATCTTTTAAAAAGGTATCTTTTTCTAAAGAAAATACCTTTACTTCATCTTTAATCTCACTTTGGTGAAAATAAAGGAACGGAGCATTCTTTTGTAAAATTGTTGCTGTAACCACTATTCTGTTATGCTGTGAAAAATTAGGAAAAGATCCATGAAAAACTGACGGGTGAAAAATAAGTACCTGACCTCTTTTTATTTTAACAGTATGAATTTTGCTGCTCAGAAACTTACTTGTTACAATTCTGGCAGTTGGCAAAGAAGCTGAAATGATATTGTCAAACCACAAATGGCTTCCGGGTATAAAAAACATAGCTCCATTTTCTTCCGATATATCTGTTAAAGGAATCCATAAATTATATGAAGAATATTGCTCATTATCTGTATAACTCCAGTCCTGATGAAGGAACAACTCTTCTTTTGTATGGGCTGGTTTTGAAAGAAATGATTGATTCAATACCTTAATTTCTGTGAAGAAATTTTGATAAAATGGATTTAAAATTTTTATTAAGGTCTTTTCTATTACTTTATTTTGCTCAAAATTATTTTCAAGTAAACTGTAATAAAAATCAGAAACATTAAGTGTAAAATTATCAACTATATATGAATTTAATTTATCTGTTTCAGCTATTAACTTGGCATCAATTAATGCAAAACCATATTGCTTAACTTGATTAAAAATATCAATATCTTTAAACATTTTAGTTTTCGTCAGAAATTAGAAATTTTTTTCAAAGGTAATAAGCAATTTCAGTTATTGTTACGTTGTAATATTTGTTCACTAAAAAAATGAATCTATTATTAATAATAAATTTTATACAAGAAATTTTTGAAAAAATTGATAATCCCCGTTCAATTATCTAATTTTAAGGTCTCCAATTCTTAAGAAAACTTACATTCTTTTATCTTCTAGAGTTTAGGATTCAATGAAACCAAGTATTTTTAAAAATAAGGAAACTCAATACCTGTTTGACCGCGATGGCTATGTAGTTATTGATTTTATAAGTGCTGATGAGGCATCGGCTATTGGCAAAAAATTCTATGACTTACATTCTGAATTACCTAAAGGATTTTATTCTGCAGCATTTAGTTCAGATGATACATTCAAGCAAGAAATTTTTGACCATACAAAAAAAATTTTTGATAGTGCGATGTCAAAAATATTTACCGATTACAAGATTTTAGGCAGCACATTTTTGTGCAAATCCCCAGGAGAAGCAGGCAAAGTAGGGGTTCATCAGGATTGGAGTGTGGTAGATGAATCAAAGTTTTACTCAGCCACTATTTGGGTGCCAACTATCGATACCTCTGAAGAGAATGGGGCGTTAAGAGTTTTGCCCGGAAGTCATTTGTTCTTTGATTTTCTTAGAAGCCCAAATATTCCTTTTTGTTATCATGACAATGAGCAACTGCTATTGGATAACATGATAACTGTGCCAATGAAATCCGGGCAAGCATTTATTTTAAACCATGCAGTAATACATGCTTCCTCGCCTAATAAAACGGATAAAGAGCGGTTGGTTATTGCTTACGGGTTAATACCAAAAGATGCTGAACTAGTATTTTTTCATAGAAATAGCAGTGGAAAAATTGAGGAATTTAGTATGCCTGATGATTTTTTTCAGCGGTACTACAATGTGGGTGAAAGACCTCTTTTTGGTGATTTAATAAAAGAATTTGAATATCTCTCTCCCTTTTTAAGTACCACAGAGTTAGCATATCTTATACAACATGAAAAACAAAAAAGAAAAGAAGAGATGAATGCCTAAAAAATATTAAATTAGCAACTTGCAATCAGATAAAATAATAATTAAACAACCATGTTAGCTGCAACGTTTATCGATTCAAAATTAGAGGAAGAAATTAATGACAAAGGATTTGTTGTTATTCCCAATTTTATTCCTAAGAATGAAATTGAGTATCTTCTTAATCTGTATAAAGAGAATCATAAAGAGAAAATAATAGGTTGCTGGAATAGCCTATATGACTTGCCAATTGGTAACGGGTTCACTATTTCTGAAAAGATAACGGATTTGGTTAACCCTTATTTGCAAAATTTATTTAAGGATTGGAAATTCCCTGTTGCTCTTTTTATTGTAAAAAATCCAGGCCAAAATCATGAAAGTCTTATACATAGAGATGACAGCATGCACGATGAGGAAAAAATTCAATACCGCCAATGCTGGGTTCCGTTAGTTGATATAACAGCTGATAATGGTGCATTATATGTTATTCCAAAAAGCCATAAACTTTTTACTGATCCAAGGCCCATGTTTGCAAAATGGCCTTATGAACATTTAAGAACACGTTTAGAGAAAGAATTTCTTCCCATTTATGTCAAGGCGGGTGATTTAATTGTATATCTAGACAAAACTCTTCACGGCTCTTATAAAAATGTCTCTTCAGAAACACGCCCTGTTTTTCAAGGTGGTATCATGCATAAAGATGCAACTCCTTTATTTACTAGATATATTAAAGAACGAAATGAAGTGGAAAGTTATGAAGTAGATACAAAATTTTTTTTTAACAAGGAATTTAATAAACCAGTAATTGATAAAAAATATCCATTAGTAAAAACAGAAAAATATAAAACGACAGAAATTACCGAAGCTGATATAGATAGCTATTATGGAGCCTTTCAACTATCAAGAAGCAGATAGACTTAAGATAGTTTGCGAAATACACTAATGCATCTATGCAATTTAAATAAGTAGAAC
>CAMDBK010000157.1 GCA_945889235.1 Chitinophaga pinensis | reverse complement strand
CAAAAACAAGATTGGAAGGAATGTTGTCTTTCGCAGGTTTTTCAACTAATTCTTTTCCTTTGAATAAACGTTCTGCAATTTTATCTCCCACAAAAACTCCGTAGCGATGCGCAATGGAAAGCGGAACTTCCTGCAAAGCAATTACAGGATTTTGATATTGTTCAAAAACTTCAGCCAATTGTAAAGTCAAAGGTTTTGCTGATTCTATAATGGTGTCACCCAACAAAACAGCGAACGGTTCACCGTTCACAAATTTTTCGGCATAGCTGATGGCATCGCCCAGACCTTTTTGTTCGTGTTGGTATTCGAGGTGAATGTTGGCAAGATGGTTTAATGATTTGATGGCATTCAATTCTTCGCTTTTCCCTTTTTGTTCCAAGACCTTTTCTAATTCAAGGTCTTGCTTAAAATGTTCGCGCAATACTTCTTTTCCTTCCGAAATAATAATGAGAATATCGGTGATGCCTGAAGCCACCGCTTCTTCCACCACATATTGAATTACAGGTTTGTCAACCACCACCAGCATTTCCTTGGGTTGTGCTTTGGTTGCGGGCAAAAGGCGGGTGCCAAAACCTGCAGCGGGAATTACTGCTTTTGTTATTTTGTTTTTCATTTAAACAATCTCCGGTTTTATCACTTCTGCTCCAATCTTCGTCATTGCAGCAACTAATTCACTAAACATGTTCTCATCACTATAAGTACCGATAATTGCACCACCGGAACCTGTGAATTTTGCACTTGCGCCAACGGATTGAGCAGTTTTAATCAACTCGAAATTTCCTTTGCTTACATTCATTACACCTTTACGGATTTCAAGATTCCGGTTTAATAGTGCAGCAATGTTTTTATCATCATTCTGTAATTTATTCCAGACATCATCTGTCAATTCTGCCCACTGACTTATTGCGTTTAACACTGCCGGTTCTTTCTCTGCGTAACGTGCAGCAAAATCATTGTGTGTTATTTCTGAACCTTCTGAAAGATTGGTTCGGTAGGCAATATATAAAGAGGGTAGGAGGTATTTGTCAAACGGAATGTACTCACCAAAACCTTGCTTATTCATTAGTGCGTTGTCAAAATTCATGTAAACGGGGGAGTTGTAAACCTGCGCTACACGGTCCTGTAAACCTGCACCAATTTTTAACTCATCTTTTTCAACTGATAAAATAAGGTTGGCAAGAATTTGTTTTGGAATTTCAATTCCGTAGAACTGCATCATGGCTTTCACCGAAGCGGTAACAATGGCACTTGAACCTGCCAAACCTAATCTGTCGGGAATGCTTGACGTAAATCCGATGGTGAAATTTTTATTAGGTAGTTGAATGTTATTTTCAGCGCAGTAGTCGTGCAGCTTTTTTATGGCAGCTTTAATTAAACGTATGCCACCGTAATAGCCGTTTTGTTTTACCTCACTCACCAGTTCCTCAATATTATCAAAGACCATCCTGTCGCGGTTGCCGGGAATTATTTCTAATTGGTCACTTTCGTTCAGCGTAACTTCAACCTTGAAATTGCTGAAGGTGAACGCAATGGTTTTTCCGAAATAGCCGTCAGATGGGTTTCCGATAAGCGCAGCGCGAGGGTATGAAACTGTTTTAATCATAAAAGCTGTGCAAATTAGCGAATTGAACTAAATGATTGCTGCGTTAGCGATTAGTTGTTACTTTTGCGCTTGTAAAAAATAAAACCCATGAACAAAATTTTCACCCCTAAATTTATCTTTGTAGCAAGTGCATTAGTAATAGCTGCTTTCAGCCGTTTAATTCCGCATCCGTTTAATTTTACTCCTATTGCAGGAATGGCTTTGTTTGGTGGTGCATTGCTGAGCGATAAAAAACTGGCTGTTGCAATTCCTTTAGTTGCTATGTTTATCTCTGATATTTTTCTTGGTTTCCACGACCAGATGCTGGGTGTTTACATTTCATTCATCATGATTTCTTTTATCGGTTTTTGGGTGAGCAGCAATTACAGCGCAGGTAAAATTGTTCTTGCCTCATTATCTTCTTCTCTCTTATTTTTTCTGGTTACTAATTTCTATTGCTGGCTTATTTACCCGATGTACACAAAAGATTTAGCCGGACTTATTTCTGCTTACACACTTGCAATTCCTTTTTACAGCAATGATGTTTTCGGCAGTTTTTTTGTGAATACTATTCTGGGTGATTTGTTTTACACATCAGCACTTTTTGGTGCCTATCACCTTGCAAGTTTGAAATTTCCAGTACTTGTTAAAGCATAAACTTGAAGAAAGTTTACAGCATTGGAATTGTTGCGGGACTCATTCCTGCACTATTCAAAACAGTTTTATTTTTTTCGGGCTACGCTGAATTATACGGAGGCAGTTTTACAAACCTTGCTGAACTCATTGTTATAGCCTTTGCTATTCCCCTTGCAACTTATACTGCGAAAAAAGAAAATGACGGAATGCTTCCTTTTAACAGCGCTATGAAGACGAGTCTGGGAACTGCTGCTATTTCTGGTATAATAGTATGTCTGTTTACTTTTATTTATTTTAAATTCATGAATACCGGCTTACAGGCAAATGCAGTTTTAGAAGCCACAAAATATGCTTCCGAAAAAAATCTGAGCGCAGAAGAAACCAAGAAAACTATTGAAGGAGCGCGACAGGTTTTTTCTCCTTTTGTGCAATCAACATCCGCACTGTTCGGAATAATGCTTTCCGGCTTTTTTGTTTCTGTAATTTCTTCAGTTATCTTTAAAAAAGAAAACTAAATGGCTTACGACCTTCATCTTGAGGACAGGATAAAACAGGTTCTTGACAAAAAGAAAATTGCGTACACCGGAAAAAATATGATGGGTGGATGGTGTGCCATGGTTGATGAAAAAATGTGTGTGGGTATTGTCAAAAACGAACTGATGGCGCGTATTGACCCTGTATTTCATGAAACTGCGATAAAGAAAAAAGGCTGCCGTACTATGGATTTCACGGGCAGACCTATGGCAGGATATGTCTTTGTTTCGCCCGAAGGGATTGATATGGACAAAGACCTTGAATACTGGATTCAACTTTGCCTTGATTATAATCCTAAAGCAAAGGCAAGTAAAAAGAAGAAGAAATAATTTTTACTGCACAGTAGGAATCATTCCGCGGATGCCCATGTCAATTACAGCATCACCAACTTCGGGTTCGTAAATGCCGTCACCATTGTCAATCCACTCAAAGCTTTGGTTGATTGATAGCGAAACTTCTACTACAACATCCTGCGTTTCATTTCCTGTAACTACCATGTTGCCTCCTGCAAATTGTCCGGTAACTAAACAAGAACCGCTTGGCAATGGTGAATTGAGAAACAATGGATTTACAACCGTTGTTGCACCTGCAGGTGCCTGTCCTGAAGTTACCTGATTGAAGGCTTCAAAAGCCCAATATCCCTGCGCTTTATCATCATTGACGGGAATAGCAACATTTAGCGGTGAATATGTTTTTATGTAAGTATTGTAACCGATAAATGATGCAAGCGTCCCGGTAAACTGGTTTCCAAGAAATTTTACTTTCACATCATAATTCTGGTAAGCCAAAGAAATGCGCAACCATTTATAACTTCCTGCGGCAACCTGACTAAGCGGAAAGGAGAAAAATTCTTCGCCTTCTCCAACTACTTTTGAATGTTCAAAATCAATTGCTCTATTGCCGCCAGCCATTGTTTCTAAATTTTTAAACAATACAGCGCCTCCGCCAATTGCAGTAAAATCATTGGTTGCAAGTTCAACATAATGCGAACTCATTTTGCGGAATACAGGTGATTGTGCGGCATGGTTTGAAGGAACGGTTGCCACCTGTCCGAAAGCATTCAGCCTTACCTGCGTTGAATCAAATTTGAATTTTAAAATCAATCGCGGGTGCTCACCGGGGTTAAGCGCTACTTCTGAATTAATGCCATCATCATTTATATCTGCATCCGTTGGTTTTTTGCAGGAAGAGAAAGATAGTGACAACCCAATTATTAAAAGAAGCAGCGTTGAAAAGTGTTTCATTGTTTTAGTTTTTTTGATTTTAAAGAATTCCAAAAGTAGATGAAAAATAATTAACCCAGAAACATGCATTCAGCTTATCGAATTCATTCATTGTTATCCTTGCATATTCTATACATTTGCAAAACTCAACAAATAAAATGCATAGAATTATCTCATCTCTGATTGCCGGTATTGCACTTGCAATTCTATTATTTTCAGGTTGCAAAAAAGATGACTGCCCCAGCGATTGTGATTTAAGTTTGTACAATCCTACTCCCTACAATATAGTGCGCCCGCAAGGTTTTGCTGAAATGGTTATTCCTTCTGATAATCCAATGACAGTAGAAGGTATAGCCTTGGGCAGAAAATTATTTTATGAAAAAAGATTAAGCGGAAATAATACTATGTCCTGCGCAACCTGTCATGTACAGGCACAATTTTCTTTTACGGATAAAGGTACAAAGTTCAGCACAGGCATTGACGGAATTCAGGGAAATCGAAATGCAATGGCCCTAATTAATTTAGGGTGGGGACATAAATTTTTCTGGGATGGTAGAGCAGCAACATTGGAAATGCAGGCATTGGGACCTGTTCCAAATCCGATTGAATTGCATGAGAGCTGGACCAATGCAGTTGCAAAACTGAAAGCAGATACTGCTTATCCAAGATTGTTTTTACAGGCGTTTGGAATCTGTGAAATTGATTCACTGCATGCTGCAATGGCAATAGCGCAGTTTGAGCGCACCATGATTTCAGGAAATTCAAAGTTTGATAAATTTACAAGAGGCGAGGTTGCCTTAACTCCTTCTGAGCAAAATGGGTTTTCACTTTTTAACCGTGATAAAACTGATTTGCTGAGCGGTGGCGATTGTTTCCATTGTCATGGCGGACAGGGTGGATTATTTACCTCCAATAATTTTCACAATAATGGTTTGGATTCGCTGTTTACAGATTTAGGTCTTGAAGTAGTTACAGGCGATATCAACGACCGCGGAAAATTCAAATCACCAACCTTGCGCAACATTGAATTAACCGCACCTTATATGCATGACGGACGTTTTGCAACATTAGAAGATGTAATTGAACATTATAATGCCGGAGGTAAACCCTCGGCTACCATTGACCCTAACATGAAAAATCTTGGCGTTGGTCTTGAACTTTCGGCATCTGAAAAAACAGACCTTGTCAATTTTCTGAAAACGCTTACCGATATGGATTATGTGAATAATCAGGAGTTTGCAGATCCCGAGTAAAGATTAGCCAAGCATTGCGAGCGATAGCGAAGCAATTTGTTTTTAGAAACGCCCTTACAGAAAATGTGGGGGCGTTTTTTTTGTGGGAAGTTTTGTTGTTGGGTAGTAAATAAATATTTTTAAACTGCTCCTTTTTCAGGCATTAATTATTCATCCAGTAATACTCGCTGTGTGACCATTACATTTACCCAGAATTTAGTATTTCCTTCATTATGTTCATTAAATAGTAACACCTCAACTTCGCCCCATGTCTTTTGATCAATGATGTCTATTGGTCCATAATAAGCGATATAATCATCAGCACCCCGATTAAATTCAACCTTACCAAATACAAAAGTATATGCCTCTATCATTGATTTCATTTTCTTCTGCAATTGTTTTTGGTCTTCCTCATCTTTAGTCTCAAATTGTGAAGCCCAAAAGTATTCACCAACTGAATTATCGACACCGGTATAACTTGAAGTACTTGCATAACTGAAGTATACTGAAGAATTAAAGAAGCCATTTTCAGCTTTTATTAAACGGCATAACCGTTCTGACGCATGTGAACATTTTGTTCATCTGTGTTTAAAGTTAATCAGACGCAAAAAAATATACCATATTAAAATTTAAGATATATTAGCAGTTCAAATTTACAACCATGCAAACAAAACTACCCCTCATTTCGCTAATTATATTTTTTACTCTATCCTGCGTCAATGCAGGTGCACAGGGCTTCGGGCTTATCCCCGACCTTGTTACCGTTGTTCCCCAACATGTGGCTTTAAAGAATTTTCAGCAGCGTGAATTCATCCGTTTTTCAAATGGAGTTGCCAATATAGGTCAGGGAGAGCTGCGTCTTCGCCCGCAGTTTCCCATAGAAGGAAACAGTGGCGCCCAGCTTGCAATCCAGGAAATATTAGATGCAGGCCGAAACATTGTTGATGAAGTGGTGGTGAGTGAATTTGATTTTCATGCTGAACATAATCACTGGCATATTGATGATGTAGCACTTTACGATATCAGAATAGGCAGTCCCGATGGTCCTGTTCTGGGAATTAATTCCATTAAAACCACTTTTTGCCTTATTGACTGGTATAAACTGGTAGGCAATTCCAATACCGGTGATCGCCAATACTGGGACTGCAATGGTGAATACCAAGGAATAAGTTCAGGCTGGTGCGATCAATACCATCATTCGCTGCCGGGGCAGTCACTGGAAATAACCGGTGCACCCGCAGGCTTATACTACCTTGTTTCAACTGCGAACCCCGACCACTCTTTTGTGGAAACAAATTACCTGAACAATACAGCCTGGGTAGCCTTTACTCTGGAAAGAAATAATTCAGGCAATCCTAAGATTGAGATAGTGGGTAACTCGCCATGCAGTTCACCGGAACTTTGCGGAATAGGTGTACCCAACCGCTGAGAAAATCAGTTCAAAAAGTTTCGATTTTTTAATCTTTCCGAGCTCCCGCTAACTGATTTTGCATATGTAGGAATAATATCGCTTGTAACACAATGGTAACGATAGCTGTCGAAATTAATTCTGCATTTTATTTCACCAGCAATTTCATCAATTTCCTGCAACATATTAAGCTGTATTTAGAAACGCCTTCACAATCCCGATAGCTATCAGGAGTAGGGAAGTTTTTATTGTGAAATTTTGTAGGTTTGAAAAAAAATATGATCGGCAACACCAACACCCTCGAGTTATTAGTTTTACTTATCCTCGTCATCTTCGGCATAGCCGAAATTGTTGTGGGTAGGTTGCAACAAACAAAACGCACCTTTAGTGATTGGTTGCAGGAGGCCGGTGGTTTTGCTGTGTTGATGGTACTTATAAAACCGCTCATTTTTCTGGCGGTGCTGGCTTTAGGAAATCTGATTGTGCCCTTTTGGCACAATCGATTTAGTCAAACATCGTTTTGGATTTTGTTACCTGTTTTTTTG
>CAMDBK010000156.1 GCA_945889235.1 Chitinophaga pinensis | reverse complement strand
GATTTATTCACGTTTCAATGGATTAAATCCATTGTTAGACGAAGTTCCATCATTTTTAGGAAATCGCAAACGAAAGAAATCCTGAACGTTAGAGCAAAAGGGCTAAGGCAGACCGAAGGTCTATTGGAATGCGGAATTTTGCTCTAACGAAGAAGGAGTTAAAGAAGTTTTTTTAAAGAGGGTTTACTTGCACACACTTTCATTAACCACAAATGTAATTAGAATGCGCAACACTCCGTTAACCGAACAAAGCTCTCTTTAAAAAAATTTCTTTTAACTTTTATGTTATGCGTTCGCCAAGTTGCTGATACAAAGCTTTACTGTTTGAAGTCCGCAGTCCGTTTGTTCAGGAAGATTACGCCTATTGGTAATGGCGATTGTAGAGTTACGCTTTACTCTATTCTTTTATTACTTTAAAAGTTTGTGTTAAATGGTTATCGCCAAGGCGTAACAGGTAAACTCCCGTTTTAAAATTGCTCATATCAATGGCAATATTTTCAGCATCTATTCTGCCGCTTAATATCATTCTTCCGATATTGTCATAGATTGTATAAACAGAACCGATAAGTTGTTGGTCATCTTTTATATGGAGTTGTTGCTGAACAGGGTTGGGATAAATATTGGAAGCTAATAAATTGCCTGCAGGGGTGGGGGCATTAAAATTTGTTATACTTCCTGTTTCATCTGCGCCTATATCATAATTACTACCTGATAAAGTAGGGTCACCCCAGTAATCATTAGCACCTATGCTCATTCCAAAAGTGGAAGCAAGGTTTAAGCCTGAATCAATGGCAGCCGAGCCTGTTTGTAATTGATAAGCGGTAAGGGTGTTGGTTGGATTAGGATTAAGAGTGCCACCTGCGCCAATGCTCGTCAGCAATGGGTCTGCGGTAATGCCTGTAGCCGTTGAACCAACCATTTCATTGTTGGTAGCAGTACGCCAGGCACTCAGTGAATTATAATTTGCGCCTTGATACTTTATAAGAAAAGTAGAACCGGATGACCAATATAAATTCCCCGCAAAATAACCTGAGTAGCCCGAAGGCACATCTACCAACGGCACACCTCCCGTTGTAACAAAAATATTGTTATATACTTTTACGTTTGTGATACCCGTGTACCAAGTCGTAATTTTGAAAGCCGCCTCGCTGTTATTATTTGCAGCAGGAGTAATATAGACAGTGTTATTATACACAAAACAACTATCCATAACAGTGGTAGCTCCTTCCTTAAAAAGTGTAATTGCTGCGGCATTATGTCTTCCATCGTTTTGGCTGACATTATACCGGCAAATATTGTTTTTCCAGGGACGACCATTTGCCATTTGTCCCATCAAAAAACCACCACCATCATTGTCATGTGAATAATTGTATTGCATGATACAATTGATAGAACCTCCGTCTAAGTCAAAACCCAATCCATCACAAGTGCTTGTACTATGATTGCTGTAGCTTTCATTATATTGAATGATAATACCCTTCGCATCATATACCCATATTCCGCCCGGTCCCCCGCAATGCACATTGTTTGCCCCGTTGTTGTAGGCCTTACAGTTTTGTATTAGACCGCCATCTGTATTACTCAATACAATTCCGTTTCCACGAATTGCATTGGGGTCTGCAATACCGGGGTTATTGTAAGAAACACAATTTGTAATCGTTACATTTTTGTGAGGATAGCCCACATAGTTATTATAGCCAATAAAACCATAGACCAAAATCCCGTCCCATAAATTGTCGTAAACAACTAAATTATTCAGAGTCATATTTTCGTAGCCGGTATTCCCATTCCACGAGCCGATTTTTACACCTGTTTTCCCGAAATTCCTGACTTCGATATTATCAAAACTCAAACCTTTTAGCTTCACATTTCCCGCCAGGTCGGCATAAAAACTCAAACCATCTTGTGTATTGGTACTCATTCCGGAACCATTCAGAATCAAATTTTCGATCCGAATTCCTTGCGTGTTGTAGGCGGAAATTCCATAACTATTGCCCGCATTTATGGTAGCCCTGCCGGTTCCATAAGAAGATATGGTAAAAATAATCGTAGCGCTATTGCCATCACTGCTGCTCAAATAAATATTTCCCGGAAAAGTTTCACCTCCTTTAAAATAGAGATTATCACCGGGTGAGAAATTAACTGTATTCACTTTTGAAATCGTTTGCCAGGGTGTGCTTGTACTTGTTCCGTTATTTGAATCGCTTCCTGTAATACTGACATAATAATTGGTTGCAAACGAATGATGGTATCCCAAAAGCAATAGTAAAACCGTTGTTAATTTAAGCATAGAGTTTGTTTTTAGTTGTTGAATTATGAAATCCTGACAAAAATAAATGATAGGTGTCAAAAGTGCAAATAATTATTTGAAAAATCTTACAAAACAAGAGTACCTTAAATACCGAACAGCTTTCTCAGGTTTTGAATATTTATAAAAACCATCATGTAATTTTGCAAGGTGAAGCTCATTAGAATTCCAAAAGTTTCGAGCTTGCACTGCGCCATTGGTGACGCATAACGTTTCGGGGGTTTGCGATGGCGGGGTGAATAAGCACTACCATTCATACGAAGCACAACACTTTCACCAACCACAAAAGTTTCTACGAAGCACAGCACCCCCGCTATTGCAAACCCCTTGTTATCGGTAGCTCTTCTGTCTGCCCGAATTGTCATTAAAATATAGTTGCAGTTTGATGTTTAACGGAAATCTTTTTGTCCGCTGAAACGAAAACTGCAAAGTCAATCTTCTCTTTATTTTCTTCCGTTTTCTTTTCTATATTGTCAGTAAGAGGCAAACCAACACCGTAAAATATTTTTGTGTAGGTCACTTCATTCAAAAGCTTTTGAATAGAGTTTGAGTAGTCGTTACTGGTTTTTAGTTCTCCAACTTTTACAAAATCATCTAAAACAAAACGGTCTTTGTTTTCAAAGAAAACAACCGTCTTGCCTTTATGTGCAACAATGTCGGGAAGTATTGCTCCTTTGTTTTTTGTTGTTCTAACATCTTCGTTTGGGTGCAACGAAACTCCTGTTCCGCTTTGCGGAAAGTCAAAGCAGATAATTTTCCAACCGCTTGTTTCAAGCCAGTCAAGAATTGTTTTTGTTAGTTGTTCTTCTGTCATGCGTCTCTCCATAATGCTCCGTCAGGAAATAAAATTGCGTCTGCGAAATATGAAAACACTCTAATGTGTTTCACTTTTGAAAACATTGAACCGTAGCGAACTTGCATATAGTATCTTGGAATTTCGCTACTCGGAATTTGATTGTATTTTTTTGAAAGCAAGTTCTTGTTTTCGCTTGCTTTTACTGCTTTACAAAAATCATTTACTGTGCTTTTCTTACTTACCAATTTTAAAGTTTTTCCTTTTGTGTCAACTGTCAAATCTCCCCAAGCCATTACAAGATTGTATTTTCTTTCTTCAAAAGATTTCCCCTCTCTACAAAGCAAATAGTCAATAGCTGCTAAAGCCCCAGGATATGGGTCGCCTCTAAATCCAGCATCTACTTTGTAAATTATTGTTTCATCTCTGCTCCTTAAAAGTTCTCCAATTTTATAACCACCTGTTTCGTATTGTGAAAGATAATTGAGTAGGTATTTAGTCGGAACTTTTTCTGTTGCAGTTAACGGAGACATTTTAAGATTGCCACCTTTCGCTGCATACTCACTTTGCATAAGTGATTTTCTTGTTTGCAATGTTCGTTTGCCTAAAAGTTTATCTCTTCCTTGAATTACACCAACTTGTTCAACTACAGTAATAATTTCATTCATTGCATCAAACATCAATTTCATTTCTGAATGTGTGCTGTCAGGACTTCCAGCAAAATTTCTGTTGCTGTCAAAACGCAAACCTTTTGCTTTAAGGTTCGGTGAAGTCATTGCATTTGCATGAGTTCTATAATCGGAAGGAAAATAATAAAGCAATGCAGGAATTTTGTAAATGCTCATTACATCATCAAGAGCTTTGAACACAAGAGGATTTAGTGTGTCCCACTTTGTTGTGCTCCCTTTTGTTCTGTGAATGATTGCTGCCTCAGGATAAATGTAAAATGCAGGAACATTATTTTCTACTGATGCTGCAAGTCGTGCAAATCTTTGAAATGCGTTGTGACCAGTTCCCGCTTCTGTTGTTACTTCAATTGAGAAGATTGGTTCTGTGTCCAACTCAACAATTATGTCGGGTGCATCAAGATAAAGTATTTGCTTGATGTGGTCAGGCAAAGAATGAAAGTTCTTTGCGTTGTTCGCATCACTCTCATACATTTTCCGTTTCTCAAAGGATTTATTTTTGAGGTCTGTTTTTGCGATTATGTAATCTGCAAAACTTTCTGTGCTATACCAAATTCTATATTTCATAAATATTTTTTGATTGCTAATGCGACTGCTTTTGCTAAAAGAGGCGGAACTGCATTTCCTGTTTGCACTCTGCCTTGAACAATTCCACCGCTGACAACGAAGTTGTCAGGAAAACTTTGCAATCTGCATCTTTCACGAATTGTCAAACCCCTGTTGTCTTGAGGATGTCCGAATTGAAACTGTGGTCTTATTCCTCCTGAAACTTGTGTCGGACTTTGTATATCCCACGCTAACCGAATTCTCTGTTTGAATTTCGGATACATGGGTAGCCCAGGTTTTGTGTTCTTAATTTTTGCAATTACTTCTTTCGGGTGGTTTGGTGCTTTATGATTTGTCAGCTTGTTTTCTTTCACATCTTTCCTCATCAACTTTTGATAATCCGTTGTAGGTTTTTTTGTGTAAGCAACTGCAACTTGGTTTGGTTGCAAACTTGGCAAATCTCCGATTGCATCTTTAACAGTCACATACGGTTTCTTAGTTGTTGGTCCATGTGTCTTTTTGATTTTATTAAAATCAAATTCTTCACCGCCTCTTACTCCAACAAAAACTAATCGTGTCCGTGATTGTGGAACTCCATAGTCAGGTGCAAAAAGTAATTTGCTTTTTACTTTCATGTTGCCTGCCTCACTAATCTCGTTTTCAATATCGGTTACAAAATCTCCTGTGCTTTTCATCCCCGAAACATTTTCCAGAACTACCACTTTCGGGTTTAATAATTTTACGAAACGGATAAATTCTTTGTAGAGTAGATTTCTTTCGTCTGCTTGATGTCGCTTGCGATTGTTGAGGGAAAAGCCCTGACAAGGAACTCCACCAATGAGAACATCAACTTGTCTGCCGTCCAAAATTTGTTTGAATGAATTTGGATTTACTTTTTTTACATCACCTAAAACAGAAAAAACATTTGGGTGATTTGTTTTGAAAGTTGTGATTGATGGTTGATGAATGTCGCAACCAATTGCTATTTCAAATCCTGCCATTTCAAAACCTAATGAAGTTCCACCGCAACCGCAAAAGAGTTCAACAACCAACGGCTTGCCGTTGGTTAGTAATTTTCCTTTCGTGATGAAAGGGTCTTTCTTCCAGTAATATCCGTTCTCTTCAACCTTTACAGATTTATCCCAAATGTTTTTTGGTTCATCAAGTAAGGCAACATCAATGTCGTCTGGGTTCTCACCAAGTTTCAACTGGTAAGGTTCTTCAACAAGAGTTAAAACATCTTCTTCTTCAAGTTCCTTGTAAGGTTTGACTTTTGCTTTTGCTGGCATATCGTTACGATTTTTGTTTCTTTAAGTATTTGATTTTTTCTTCTGCAACTTTGAATACATCCTTTGTGCAATCTTCTTCGTGGAGTTGATACGCAACTTTGTCGCTAAGAAATGATACCAGTAAATCCTTGGTGCTTGCACCAAGGATTTCTGCAAGTTTTTCTATCATTTCTTTTGTTGCTGTTCTTTCGTTGCGTTCAATCTTTCCTAAGGTTGACGGGTCAATGTCAAGATGTGCTGCAACTTTTCTAAGAGGCAATCCGCTTGTCTCTCTTAGTTGTCGGATGGTTTCGCCAAATGTTTCTCTCTTTATCATTGTAAATTTGTTCAGGACAATTAGTGTCCAAAAGTAATTGTCCTCGCAATTGTCCGCAAATAAAAACTGATAAACTTATTAACAAAGCGGTGGAGAAAACACTCTTGAAATGTTTGTCCTAAGTCAGTCCGTTGGATATTAGCACGGTCGGTCGTAGAGTTACCGATAACGTTTTGCAGATTGGCGATGGGCGGGCTTTTCAGCACAAAAGTTTGTTCGGAGAACTGAACTTTCGGCTACCTCAAAACTGTCAAGCGGAGACGAAACCCCGCCTATTGCCAATGTGCTGTTATAGGGCGTTTTTCTTTCTTTCGTCATAGTGTCGTCAATGTGTTAAATACACCGTCAATCACTTTTGCCATGCGTTTAATGTCAAGAGTTTCCATTGTGTCAGTTGGTTCATGATAATTATTGTTTCTAAAAAAGGATGTATCTGTAATCATTAAAGCACTAAAACCAAATTTCCAATAATTCAAATGGTCGGAAAAGTCAATGCCTGGCAAAACTGGTGGAGCCGTAAACTTTTTTGTCCTGATGGCTTTTGTTGCTTTATACTTTCGACAAAATTTTCTTGTGAATTGTCCAGCACTAAACTTTTTTACAAGGGTTATATAGTTTCCTTTATTGCCATAGAAAAGAGAAAGTAGTCCAATAGGATATGATTGTGATTTTTTCTCGTCTTTAAAGTAGCCAATCATTTCAAGTGAAATCATTCCGTAAACTTCTGTCTTGTTGTCAACAAGAGATTTTGCATGAATGTAACTGCCCATATATTCAGTCCTAAAATATGGAGGTTCTTCCAAAGAGTAAGCAACAAGGTCAATGCGTTGATTTAATTTTTGTCCTTTTAACAGTCGAGAAAGTTCAAGTAGTCCAACAACACCGCTTGCATTGTCGTCAGCTCCTTCTTGATTGTCGCAAACGTCATAATGTGCTCCAACAATAATTCTCTTTTTATTTTCTGTCCCAAATGAACAGATTACATTTTTATAAACTTGTCCATTTACTGAATATTCTTGTATGAAAATGCTGTCTGAATATTGACTAAAAACAGATTTAATATAGTCCGCTGTCTTGTTAAGTTGGTCAATGTTTTTGTATGTCCTGAATTCTCCTGTTTTTGTTATAGAAGTCAAATGTGATTTAATTAATATCGTGTCCGCAATGGTCGTTGCGAAACAATAACTTGTCATAAGTATAAATGTAAAAGTCGCTATTAATTTAAGTTGTTTCATTGTCTGTTGTTTGTCG
>CAMDBK010000155.1 GCA_945889235.1 Chitinophaga pinensis | reverse complement strand
AATAGATGAGTTTATGATTATTACCAGAGATGTAACTACTATTAAAAGGGCAGAGCAAATTGTATTAAATGCACTAATTGAAGGTCAGGAAGCAGAACGTAAACGTGTATCAGGCGAGTTGCATGACGGACTGGGGCAAAATCTGGGAGCATTGAGTTTAAATCTCATGCACCTTGAATCAGATCTGAAAAAACTTAAATCAGCTAAAGCTGAAAAAACTTTTGTTAACATACGTCACCTTATTGGCAAAGCAGGTGCGGAAGTAAAATCTATTACGCATAATCTTGCTCCTCCAGGTCTTGAGGAATTAGGACTTGCTAAGGCAATAAAAGATTGCTGCCGGCATGCCTCTGTAGATTTTGGCGTTAAAATTAATTTTACCACTTCTAAATTTAATGGAATCCTTGATCCATCTCTGGAATTATCAATTTACAGGATGGTTCAGGAATTGATAAATAACAGCATTTAACATTCAGGAAGTAAAACAATACACGTTGATATCAGCACAACTAATACTAAGTTAGTATTAACAGTCGGTGACAAGGGAAAGGGGTTTAACCTCGCAAAATATAATAAAGGTCTTGGTCTGCAGAATATAAAGACACGGGCAAAAATGCATAAAGGAGATGTACTCATTAATTCCAAGCCCGGAAAAGGAACTGTAGTTACCGTTACTATTCCATTGAACAGTTAAGCAATCTTTTATAATTCATTTTCAAAAACCCATTTTACCAAAGCATTTGGTGAAGTTATACCCAGTTTATGGCATATATTTTTTCGGTGGGTATTAATGGTGTGTATGCTGAGGTTAAGTTTTTCAGAAATGGCTTTTGTGCTTAACCCTTTTTTTATGAAACGCAGAATTTCTTTTTGCCTGTCGGTAAGGTTCATTTTTTCTTGAAAATTATCTCTTACTGAAACTGATTTACTTACTTCTCGTTTTTGTTTTACTATAATTTTCTTGCCCTCCATTACCATAATAAGAGTTTCTGTAAACACTTTTCCTTCGCTTAGTTTAGAAATGTAGCCATCAACCTCCACTTCATTATTCAGCTGACGAAGAACTTCTTTACCATACATTGAAATTACAAGTATTTTAATTCCAGGAAAACGTTTTTTTATTTCCTGAGCAGCTGAAATTCCATTTACCTGTGGCATGTTAATATCAAGCAATACCATATCAGGCTGAACAGAGTTAAGCTTATGAAGTAAATCTTTACCATTTGAAACAATCGCTAAAACCTTATAAGGTGTAAACTCACTTATAACAGATGCTAAACCATTGGCAAACATAGGATGATCGTCTGCAATAATTATAGTTTTAAGTTGCTTTCTTGTTTTATTTTTCATACTGAAATATACCTAATGCTAGGTATGCCAACAAACGATAATCTGTGCTTTACTTTGTATTCTGTTATTGATTGCAATAATAAACAACAATTATAAATTAACCATAGTAGTTGATGAAACTAATTAAACATAACTTGCCATTTATAACAGCAATAACCCTTATTGCAACTGTAGTAATAATGGTGTACATTTCCTGCTCAAAGTAATTGAATCTAAAAAGGGAAGAATAATTTTTTATGGAAGTAAATCACCCGTATAATTTAGTTGAAAAAATATGGAACTTAGAGTCGTTGATGCGTCAAAGTCAACTGATATTAGTGCGTTCCTGCTCACTTAAAAAAAATAACGGTCAAACAATTATTAAGTTTGTAACTGATAAAATTGAAAAGCAAAATTGCGATTTAAAGAATAAAAAAAAAGCAATTAACATTGCCATTGAATCCATTCAAAATATTTTTTCGCATGGATTGCACAATTGCCCCATTCCGGTTGATCCGCTGCTGATTGTAGGTAGAAATGAAGAAAATAAATTTTTTGTACTTACCGGAAATACCGTTACTCTTCAACATCAACAATTTCTTCAAAGCAGATTAGATTATCTGAACAGCCTAAATCAGGATGAACTACGTATACTTTACAGACACACAATAGTTCATTTGCCATTTACTGATAAAAACGGAGCCGGACTTGGATTGATTGATATGATTAGAAAAGCTCAGAATAGAATAGACTATCACTTTACTCCTTTATCAGACAGCTTCTCGTTTTTCAGTTACAAATTATCAATAAACGATAATCAGGTAACGTTATAAAAAAGTTCAGGCCATCACCTCTTTTGCTGCCAGATTTTTCAATTGCGCAAGGGTTTCAAAAGTTTCATTCATCAGCTTTTCGGTAATTTGTTTTACCGGCATTATCTCATCAATCATTTCAACGCTTTGCCCGGCACACCACAGTGTATCGTAACTCGCAGGCTTAATTGATTTCTCCAGGCGCTGCATTCCGCGAAGGGCAATCAGCATTTTAAAATACTTCTTTGTGCGCTTGTTGGTGCTCAGTTGTTTTTCAATCCAGTTTTGTTTGTAGCCAATCTTTTTAGCGTAAGGGGTATCAATAATGGTACATGGCGTTCCTGAAATTTTATCAGTCATTACAATGTCTTTCATTTTAGAATCCACAATCGCGTTTTTGTAGGCATCATTTACACCGGCCTCAGGGCATGCGATATAACGTGTTCCTATTGAAACACCTTCAGCGCCTACTGCTAACATGGAAACAATTCCAGCGCCTGTTGCCACACTTCCGGCAGAAACCACTGGCATATTAGGAAATTTCTTTTTCAATGAAGGAACAAGTAATTGCAGCGGAAACGGACCTGCATGTCCGCCTGCGCCTTGTCCCACAGCAATAAATCCATCACAACCTAAATCAAAGCATTTCTGTGCATGCTCCACATTGGTAACATCACAAAAAACCTTTGCACCATAGCTATGCGCTTTTTCGATCACTTCGGCAGGACTGCCAAGTGAAGTAATATAGAACGGAACTTTTTTATCAACGCAGGCTTTCAGGTGTTTTACAAAAAGCGGATTCGATTTCTGCACAATAAGATTTACACCGTAGTTGCCGCTTACTTTATTTTTTGTTTTGTAATCGTTCAACGTATCCAGTATACTTTCAAATTCTCCTTCGTGACGGTAATTCAGTGATGGAAAACATCCCATAATGCCTGAATCCATTGCTGATTTCATCATAGCTTCATTGGAAACAAGAAACATCGGAGCCATAATAATGGGAAATTCAATGTCCAGCAGTTCGGTTACTTTAGTTGATAATTTCATTTATAATTTGTTTTTTGAAAATAGAATTCTAATTTTGAAAAAAAATAAGAATGCAAATGTAATTGATTTAATTGTCACGGTGAGCGTAGTCGAACCGCTATTATTTTTACCCTTCAACTACGCTCGGGATAACAACACAAACACTTTAAAACACTAACACATTAATACACTAACATTATGGCAACTTACCTCTCTCCGCTAGAAATGCTTTACAAATGGGAAAAAGAAACTCCAGACAAAGTTTTTCTTCGTCAACCCATTAATGATAAATGGCACGAATGGACCTGGAAACAAACAGGCGAAGAAGTGCGCAAAATGGCAGGAGCACTGAAAGAAATGAACCTTCCGGCAGGAAGCAATATTGCATTGATATCAAAAAACTGCGCTCACTGGATTTTCAGCGACCTTGCTATTATGATGTCGGGACATATTTCTGTTCCCATGTATCCTAACCTGAATGCCGAAACAGTGAAACTGATTTTGGAACACAGTGAGGCGAAAATTTGTTTTGTAGGTAAACTTGACGACTGGAAAGCCATGCGCCCAGGTGTTCCTGCAGGTGTGCGTTGCATTTCGTTTCCGTTTTATACCGAGCCCGGTTACGAAACCTGGGATGATCTGGTTAAAGATGTAAAACCTGTTCAGAACAATGTTATTCGCGCACCTAAAGATTTGGCCACTATTATCTATACCTCCGGAACAACCGGAATGCCGAAAGGAGTAATGCACAGCTTTCACAATTTTTCATTCACGGCTGAAAACGCTGTGAAGTTGATAAACATTGATAATAGCTCAAAATTCTTTTCATACCTTCCTCTTTGCCACATTGCAGAACGTTTTCTGGTTGAATTAGGTGGATTATATTCTGGCGGATGCATAGCTTTTGCTGAGTCGCTGGATAAGTTTGCTAAAAATCTTGCAGAGGTTCAGCCAACTGTTTTCCTTGGTGTGCCGCGTATCTGGAGTAAATTTCAGCAGGGAATTCTTGGAAAAATGCCGCAGAGTAAACTCAATATTTTTCTGAATATTCCTTTGCTTAACTCTGTTGTAAGAAAGAAAGTAAAAACAGGATTAGGTTTATCGGGAGCCACCAATGTCTTTGTGGGCGCGGCTCCCATGCCGGCTTCACTTATTCGTTGGTTTGAACGTTTGGACATAAAAATTCAGGAAGCGTATGCCATGACAGAGAACTGCTGTTACTCGCATGTTACACTTCCCGGAAAAATAAAAATTGGTTGTGTAGGTCAGTCACTGCCACATGTAGAAGTAAAACTGAGTGAACAAAATGAAGTGCTTACAAAGCATGAAGGACTGATGTTGGGCTATTATAAAGAACCGCAAATGACTAAGGATACCTTTACAGAAGATGGTTATTTGCGCACCGGTGATGAAGGAAGAATAGACAGTGAGGGCTACCTGCAAATTACAGGAAGAGTGAAAGATATTTTTAAAACTACCAAAGGAAAATACGTTGCTCCGGCACCTATTGAAATGAAAATTTCAGTGAACGAAGACATAGATCAGGTGTGTGTAGTAGGTGATGGAATTGCGCAACCCATTGCAATGATTACGCTTTCGGAAGCGGGCAAGAAAAAAGCGAAGGAAGAAATTGAGCGCAGTCTTGCAGCAACCATGGGAATTGTAAATCCTAAACTCGACAAACATGAAATGCTCAAACGCATGGTAGTGTTGAAAGGCGACTGGACAGTGGAGAATAAATTACTTACTCCAACACTTAAAATAAAACGCAACGAAGTGGAGAAAATCCACCGCAATAAATACGAGGTGTGGTATTCAAGTACTACAGAAGTAGTGTGGGAGAATTAGGCAGCCTTGTACAATTCTGACGAAACAATTATTGCGCTTTCAACTCCTCACGGAGTTGGAGCAATTGCGGTTTTGCGTCTTTCAGGAAGTAAGGCTTTTGCTATTACTGAAAAGGTTTTTCGTTCCGCCTCCGGTAAAGATTTTTCATCGTTTAAAAGTCATACGCTGCATTTCGGAAGTGTTTATGAGGACGAGGAATTAATTGACGAAGTTGTTATCAGCATTTTCAAAAATCCTAATTCATTTACCGGTGAAGATGTGGTGGAAATCTCCTGCCACGGCTCAGGATATATACAGCAGCGCTTGTTTCAGTTGTTTATAAAACAGGGAGCACGTGTTGCTAACCGCGGTGAATATACCATGCGCGCATTTATGAACGGCAGAATGGATTTGTCGCAGGCCGAAGCAGTAGCTGATTTAGTGGCTTCTTCTTCTGAAGCATCGCACCGCGTTGCGTTACAGCAAATGCGAGGAGGCTTCTCCAGCGAGATAAAAGAGCTACGTGAGCAACTGATTTACTTTGCTTCCATGATAGAACTGGAACTTGATTTCAGTGAAGAGGATGTAGAGTTTGCAAACAGAAATGAATTAAAGAAATTAGTTTCTGATTTGCGGCTTCATATTTCAGAATTGTGCAATTCATTTGCATTGGGTAATGTTATTAAAAACGGAATACCCGTTGCCATTGCAGGCGAACCCAACGCAGGAAAATCAACCCTGCTTAATGTTTTGCTGAATGAAGAGCGGGCAATTGTTTCTGAAATTGCGGGAACAACGCGCGATACCATTGAAGATGAAATTACGCTGGAAGGAATTCGTTTCCGTTTTATTGATACAGCCGGCATACGCGAGACAACTGATACCATTGAAGCGCTGGGAATAGGGCGCACGTATGAAAAAATCAATGCTTCATCAGTAGTTATTTTATTGTTCGATGCAACGCTTTCGGATGCATCAAAACTTTCTGATGCAATAAAATCAGTAAAGGAAAAGATTGGTAAAAACACAGCGGTGTTAGCTGTTGCGAATAAATGCGACCTTTCTGATTTAACTCAACTGCAACAAAAGTTTAATACATTTAATAACATCGTGTTTATTTCAGCAAAACAGAAGCTGAATATTGAGGATTTAAAAACAAGGCTATTGGAATTAGCTAACGCAGACCTGTTGAGCAGCGGACAAACCATCATCACCAATGCACGGCATTATGAGGCGTTGAACAATGCAAATGCTGCTCTTGAAAATGTGTACAACGGATTAGATAAAAAGATAACAGGTGATTTACTTGCTGTTGAAATCCGCAGAGCGTTGTATCACCTTTCAGAAATTCTTGGGAAGGTCACAACAGAAGACCTATTGGGTTCTATCTTCAGTAGGTTTTGTATCGGTAAATAGGGATGGACACAACAATTGTGTGCCTACATCATATTGTAAAAACCTGCAAGTTTACCTGCAATCTGTTTGTAATCATAATTTGCAGCAGCATTCTTTTGTGTATTAATGCAAAGGCGGTTGTAAAAGCCATTGTCATTTATACACTTGCCGATTTGTAGAACAAACTGTTCAGGAGTATCGGCAATAAGAATGTTTTCACCATCAGTAAAATTAATTCCTTCTGCTCCAATGGTGGTAGAAATAATTGCTTTACCAAGCGCCATTCCTTCAACTATTTTCACCCGCATTCCGCCACCTGATAATAAAGGAACAACCATAATTGCTTTCTTCCGCATAAACTCAGGCGCATTGTCCACTGCGCCACTTATTATTACGCCTTCCATGTCTAATGTTTGCAACCAGTCAGGCATATTTCTACCCGCAAGGTATAATTTCAATGCAGGGAATTCCTGATGAATTCCAATCCATGCTTTTTCAAGAAACCATTTAATTCCTTCTTCATTAGGCATCCAGTCCATGGAACCCAGATGAAAGAGGGAAGGAAATTCCACCTCTTTTAGTTGTGCCGGTTTATACTGCGCAGAATCAATGCCCAGCGGAAATACTTCTGCTTTTGTTTTAATCCCTTTTGAAGTAAAATAGTTTTTGTCTTCGGCTGTTATTGCTGCAATTCCGTGAAAGTGTGAAAGTATGTTCAGCTCATATTCTTTCAATCGTTTGGCAAGAAAACGCAGGTACACTTTCTTCACCGGGTTTGAAGTCTGAGTTGCCATACGTTCCCAAATCAGGTGTT